>DATIPS010000023.1 GCA_035471805.1 Acidimicrobiia bacterium
CAGTCCCATCGCCGGCCACATCGATGGCATCTGGGCCAACGATTACATCGAGACCCCTGCCCCGCCGGGCTTCCTCGACCGCCTCGACATTCGCGAATCCGAGCGACGGATCACCCGCCTCGGCTACACGCTCGACAACACCGGAAAGACCAAGGCCGTCTTCGAAGTCAACAAGGGCGTGAACAAGAACCCCCAGGTCGACGTGAACTCGCGCATGTCCGAGGAGCAGCGCCGGGTGCCCATCCGGCACATGATCTATATCGCCGACGGTCCCAGCGATGTGCCGGTCTTCTCGATTCTCAACCAGCACGGTGGCAAGACCCTCGGTGTCTACAACACCGAACCGGTGAACAACTTCGCACAGGTGAAGAGACTTCAGGAGCAGGGTCGTATCCAAGGCATGGCCAAAGCCGATTACCGCGAAGGAGAAGCGGCCTTCCTCTGGTTGATGGACAGCCTCGACCAGATCGCAGATGAAATCGTCACCGCCCGCCGCCGCGCCTTCGCCCAGATCCCGCGCGCCCCCGGCCACGTCGACGAGGACTGAAGGAGTCTAGGGATCCGGTATTCAGATTCCGGATCGAGCGAAGCAGAACCTGAGCTCAGAACCCGTCAATCGGAAGGTGCCGCCGGGGCCTACCGTCCTTTGAACTCCGGCGCCCGCTTCTCCACGAACGAGGCAACCCCCTCCACCAGGTCCTCGGTTGCGAAACAGATCACCTGGCCATGATGCTCCTGCTCGAGTGTCTCCTCGAACGAGAGCTCGAAAGATCGATCAAGGTTGCGTTTGGCGAACATCTGGGGAATCGGAGCACCGGCGGCAAGTGACTCGGCGAGGCGCTGTGCCGTCTCTCGCAGGGATCCGGCATCCACGACGTCGAGAACGAGACCTATCTGCTTGGCTTCCAAAGCATCGACGATCCGGCCGCTCAACACGAGTTCCTTCGCTCTCTGAAGACCGACCAGGCGCGGTAGCAGCCAGGTGCCTCCAAAGTCGACGGTCAGTCCGCGCCGCACGAAGATCTCTGAGAACCTCGCTCGATCCGAGGCGATGACAATGTCACAACCGAGGGCAAGATTCATCCCCGCACCGGCCGCCACACCATCAACCGCAGCAATCGTCGGCTTGGTCAACCGGTGCAGAGCGAGCGCCGCCGCGCCGACCTGCTTCATGCGCGCCACCTGCACATCCACCGACTGCACACCTGAGTTCTCGGTGCCGAGTTCGGCGCCCGAGCAGAACTCGCCACCGGCGCCGGTGACGACCAGGGCTCGCTGTGCGGACAGATCGAAGTCGGTGAACGCGGAGGCGAGTTCTTCCCAGCCGGGGACGGGGATCGCGTTCAAGTGTTCCGGATGATTCAGGGTGAGCCAGCGAACCGGACCGTGATCGACAGTTTCAACGAACATCACCCCAGCCTATTAGTCATTCCCGGCAGAGTCCCGCTCACAGTCCCGCTCCCCGATACCATGGGCGCCGATATGGGATTCAATCCGTTCCGGGAGCAACGCAGCACTGCATTCGATATCGGGATGGTCGTTGTTGCACTGGCGGCCACCGCCGGAGTAATCATCTGGGCAATCGCAGGATGAACGAAGCCGTTGTGCCGGTCCAGCCGTACGCGGCGAGAAAGCACTACATCTGCCCGGGCTGCGAATCCAGCATCGATCCCGGCACCTTCCACGTCGTGGTAATCCCGCAGGACACCCCCGACTTGCGGCGGCACTGGCACCGGGGATGCTGGTTCAAGGAGCGTCGCAGACGTTTCGGTCGCGCTTCCTAACACACCGACCTGAGCCAACGTATGCGAGCACCGGAGTCGATGAGCGAAACCGCCACCAGATCGATTCGCGTTGCCCTGGGCTTGAGACCCTCGGCAAGTCGACGGACGGTGTGGGCCTTTTCGTCGGTGAAAGCTTCCTCGGGCAGGAAATGATCGTCCCCGACCGCCACTGCGGTCTTCACCTCTATTGCGACGCGCCGCCCGTGATCGTCCGCGAGGATGTCGATCTCACCGCGACCGGCCCTGACGTTGCGATCGACGACCACCAGACCGTGCCGCTCCACAAAGTCGGCGGCTATCCGCTCGCCGAGTATTCCGACTTCCGCTCTCGTCAGATTTGAACGCCGGCTTCGAGTTCCTCGATGTTGACGTCCCGGAATGTCATTACGCGTACCTTTGAAAGGAATCGCGCCGGTCGGTACATGTCCCAAACCCAAGCATCCTCAAGCTCGATCTCGAAATACACGGAACCGTTCGACTCTTGTTTGCCGACGACAACAGAGTTGGCGAGATAGAAGCGGCGTTCGGTCTCTACGACGAACTTGAACATCGGGAGGACGTCGCGATACTCCTTGTAGATCTGGAGCTCGGCTTCGGTTTCGTATCGTTCGAGGTCTTCTTCGTGCATTCACAGACTCCCTGTGTGGTGCCCGGGGATCGAGATCTTACAGATTCCCGGGCCCAACCGTTGTACCTTCTCGGTGAGACAGATTCGCTACAGCGAACCAAAACGGTCGAACGGCCAGAGACGGACAAAGGCCCTGCCGACGATCGAGTCCTGTGGGATCGAACCGAACTTGCGACTGTCCTGGCTGGAGCTCCGATTGTCTCCCATGACGAACACCATTTCATCCGGAATCGTCTGAGGACCGAAGTCCTGCATTATCACGCCCGGCGACAGGTACGGTTCGTCGATCGGCACTCCGTCTATGAAGACCCTGTTGTCTTTGATCTCAATGGTCTCGCCGGGAAGGGCGATGATGCGCTTGATGAGATCGTCCGGAACGAGAGCGGTCTGGATCCCCAGGGATTCCTTCACGGCCGTCCAGGCGGCTTCCACGAAGGACTGGTCTTTCGATGCGGCCGCAAACGGCGAGTCGAAGACAACGATGTCTCCCCGATCAGGTTCGCCGAACGTGTAGCTCAGCTTGTTGACCATCACCCGGTCGTCCACTTCCAGAGTAGGAATCATCGATCCCGATGGAATGAAGAAAGCCTGGACGAAGAAGGTCTTGATCAGAACGGCGACGACGAGCGCCACCAGGATCAGAATGGGAAGCTCGATCAGGAACGAAACGAATCCGCCCCGCTTTTTGTGTTTGGGGCGAACCCTGCGCACCGGCTCCTGATTCTCGGGCCGATCGCCGGCTTCCGGACTGTTGCGAAATGGACCGATATCGAACGGATCCGCTCCGGCCCAGCCATCATCGCCATCGCCGCCGGGGAATCCAGCTGCGTCAGCCACGTCTGGGTCCATACTCCGGCCGACACCGGATCGAGACCACTAACGCTGCTCTTTGATTCGCGCAGACTTGCCGACCCGGTCCCTCAGGTAATAGAGCTTGGCCCGTCGCACATCGCCGCGACGCACGACCTCGATCTTCTGGATGATCGGAGCATGAACCGGAAACACCCGCTCGACACCGACGCCGAAGCTCATCTTTCGAACGGTGAAAGTACTTCGGAGGCCCCCGCCATCTCTGGCGATGGCAACACCTTCGAATGCCTGCACGCGCTCGCGGCCACCCTCGACCACGCGGACGTGCACGCGGACGGTATCGCCGGCTTTGAACTCGGGGATGTCGTCGCGTATGTACGCGCTCTCGACCTGGTCAAGCATGTTCATTGGAAACTCCTTGAGACGCGCCGGAGAAGGCCGGCGGCTAGAGATTGTATACCGTTGGGACCGTCTAGTCCAAGATGGATCAGTCGAGTAGATCGGGTCTCCGCCGGCGCGTCCGCTCGAGCCTTTGATCGGCTCTCCACTCTTCGATACGGCCATGGTCGCCGGACAACAGCACCTCCGGCACCTTCCACCCGCGATAATCCGCCGGCCGCGTGTAATGGGGCTCCGCCAGGAGGGAGTCCCGAAACGACTCGCCGGCGATCGACTGCTCGTTTCCCAGCACTCCGGGAATCAGCCTTCCGATACCTTCGATCACCGTCAGCGCGGCGGCCTCTCCACCCGGCAGAACGAAATCACCGACCGAGACCTCTTCGTCGATGAAATGCTCGACTACCCGCTCGTCCACTCCCTCATACCGGCCGCACACGAGGGTCAGATGGTCGAGAGTCGCGAAACGATCCAGCATCTCCTGATCGAGGGGCTTCCCGGCCGGGGTCATGAGCACCCGCACGGTATCGGACAACGGCTCGAGCGCCTTCGCCAACGGTTCGATCATCATCACCATGCCGGCCCCACCCCCGTAGGGGGCGTCATCCACTTGACGATGAAAACCCGTGGCGAAATCACGCAGGTCGACCGTCTCAATCTCGAGGTAACCCGCTTCAATTGCCCGGCCGACGACGCCGGCGTTCAACGGGCTCGAAAAATATCCTGGAAAGATGGTTATGACAGTGATCTTCACGACCGAAAGAAAGGTAGTACGACTTTGATCATGGGGTATGCTCGCATCCCGGCTTCGCGGAGGGAAACAGACCGTGGCTGACACAACGAACTCAAGCGCAGACCCGTGGGGCTTGCCAGAAAACGACTCGATATCGGTTCCTAGTCCGGATTCGGTCGACCATGAGGCGGTATCTGCACCGATCGAACCGGTCGAACCCGCTGAAGAATCACTCGAGATATCGGAGCCGGCCACCGGCGATTTCGGTTTCGAGTCGGTCGGTGAAGAACCGGCCGAAGGTTCCCTGCCCGACGAGGAAGCCGACCCGACGCCTCCGTCCAAACCTGAATCGCGCGGGCCTCTCTCTCAAGTTCTCGCCGCCTCCGGACTTTTCGGTGGATACCCGCTCCCACCTGCGGCCGAATCAACGGATGAGGAAGAGACCGGAGAAGCCGGGCAGATACCCGAGCCGGTCGAAGAGAGCCTCGACACGTTCACTCTCGAAGCAGCGGCGGAGGACGATGCGACCGAACCGCCCGGTCTCACCGAACCTACGAGCGGCGCGGCGCTCGGCGTCGGGGCCACCGATGCGGATCTACCTCCCGAACCGCCGCCGTGGATGGTCATCGAGTCGACTCCAGCCGTACAAGACGCAGTCACCGAAGAACTGCACGAAGCGGCGGTGGAAGAAGTCGCCACAAACGGAATCGAAGCGGCCGTCGATGAGGCTGCCGCGGCGTTTGCCGAAGTCACTCTCCCGGCGGACGCAGACGTCGAAACGCCGCTCGAAGAATTGTCCGAACCGGTCGAAATCGCCGAAACGACCGCCCCGGATGCCGAGTTCGAGTCTCTTGTCGCCGAACTGGCCGACACGGCCCTCGACATTGCCGGGGACGCAGGTAGCAGTCCGGCAGACGGAGGTTTCACAATCGATCGCGACGACACCCCTTCGGTCTACAGAGAACTCGAGGGTCTGGCCACGCCGGAGCCGGTTGCCGATATCCCGCCGGTCGATGAGGCCACCGTCTCGTTCGAGGAGATCGCCGAAGAGGATTTCGCCTTCTCGGCGGGAGAGACCGCCGATGACTACCAGGCCGAGGCCGCCGGTGAGATCGAACCTGCCGGCGAGCCGGCGGCGGCCCCCGCCGAGTGGGGCGTCTTCGAGTTCTCCGATGAGCCATCCGAGCCCGACGCTCCGGTCTTCGGCGTCACCTTCGGAAGGGACGGCGATCCGGAACCTGCACCGGAACTAGTCGATGAACCTGAGCTAGTCGATGAGCCCTCCGACGAAAGCGAGGAGGATCACGCCCAGGTCTTCCCCGAGCCGGGAGCAGAGTTTCCCGGCGATGCAACTCTCGAACCGGAGGTCGGAGCGGCGGAAGTTACCGATCCCCTGCCGGACACGCCGTCGGGAATCGACGAGATGGTCTACGAATCCGCCGACGATTCACCGGAAGAGCCTCTGATCAGCTTCGAACCCGCCCTCTCGGTCGTCGACGAAACCCCTGAGCACGAGGAACCCATCTTGCCGGAACCGGCAGATACCGAAGCGCTGATCGATGTCCTCGCGGAGTCGGAGGAGCCGGTCACTTCGCAACCGTCGGAGACCGCCCCAGCCCCATTCGATGCGACGCCGGACGCCGGCGGTTCGGCTCCGGAGGAGACGCCTGTCGAAACGGCGCCCGAACCGGAGCCCGATGCGGCACCAGCCATCGAGTGGGGCTCACGCTGGCAGGAGTCCGCCCAGGGATGGGTCGAGGATGATCAGGGTCGCAGCACGTGGCGGCCCATCGTCACAACCAGTCCGCTTCTGTCTGAATGGCAGATCGACACCTACCTGGGCGTGGTGTCGGCGGACGTCGTGCTCGGGTCGGGGCCGGTCGAGTTCGAAATGACTGCGGGGCGTACCAGCGCCATGCGCTCGATGGTGGATGAAGCGATGTTGCGCGGTGCCCACGCAATCGTCGGTGTGTCCACGACCGTGGCACCCGTCGGACGGGCAACGGTACTGACGGCCACCGGGACCGCCGTGACCCTCAAAGCTCAGGACTGACCGGTCGTCCGTGGCCGGTCCTCAGCCGGCCGCGGACTTCCACAGGACGAATATCCCCAGAATGATCAGCGGTACGCCGACGATTGATCCCACAACCGTCAGGCTGAGCAGAATACCCACGGCAACCAGGACAAGCGCCAGCGCACCCCCGGCCAACCGGAGCGCCAAGCCGATCAGACCACCCACCGCCCGTAACGGCCAGGTGATCATGCGCGATCCAGCCGAACATCGCCCGACACCGACCTGAACCGGATCGAGACGGACTCACCATCCACGACTTCGGTCGCGTCCTTGCGGCTCTCCGGCAAGTGCACGTTGCCCGTCATGGTTTGGAGGTCTACTTGAACGCGCCGGCCCGAAGGTATCCGGGCGGTCAAGTCGCCGGAGACGGTCTTGCAGTCGACCTCTCCGCCGAGAAAACGATCTACTTCGATGTCACCCGAAGCCGTCTTGATGCGAAGATCTCCGGAGGCGGCTCCGATCTCGATATCGCCCGAGGCAGATGAGATCGTGCAATGGCGCCCAACCGTTCGGATGTCGATATCGCCGGAAGCCGTCGTGATCTGCACCCGCCCCTGCACCTCTTCGACGTCGACGTCGCCCGAAGCCGCCTTGAGGGTGAGATCTCGTTCGATCTTTCTCGCAGATACGTCGCCCGAGGCGGCCGACACGCGCAGATCCCCGATCGTGCTCATCACTTCGACATCGGCAGAAGTCACGGCAATGTCGACCTCGGAGTCGTGCGGAACACGCAGGGCCACCCGATGAGATCCGGACGAAAAGCTTCGCTCGGATGACTGGCGAATGGAGACCGCATCACCATATCGTTCGACCGTGAAGGCATCGGCATTCTTACCGTCGATCATCACCTCGACTCCACCGTCGTCGTGACCGTCGACGAGAATCCGACCTGTACGGGTCCGCACCTCGATGCGGGGCCTGGCCCCGACCTCATAGAACTCTCTGCGCACGCTCATAGATCGAAGCTCCCCGTTACCTTCCCGCCCCGCTCGGTACGTTTTCTTGCCTTGGATGAAAGGGTCTTGACGACCCAAGTGTTCACCGAGTCGCCGGCCTGACCGGCGTTCTCTTCTACGAGATCCTTCAGAACCTCCGGCAGGCGGAGGGTGAGACGTGCTTCGTAGTCTCCGGTTATCTCGCCGCCGTCTTCCTCGGACGGCCTGATGCGCAGAGCAGGTTCACCATCTGTGAGCACTACTTCAACCTCGTAGTCGGACAGTTGGGCTCCGACCTCGAGAGCTGCCTGCTGGGCAAGATCGAGAGCTATTTGCTTCATTGCCGGTTCGATGGCGGCGAGCATCATGCGCGTCGCTGCCTCTACCCCGGGGTCGTCACCGCCGATCATGACCTGCTGCGCCACAGCTTGCTCGAGAGCGGCGATCGCTGCTGTTGTGTTCATCGACCCACCTTTTCGCGGTCTTCCCAGCGGCGCCTCACAGGCATGAAGCTCCTGATGAGCTCTCGCCGGTGCACGCGGTGGTATTCCAAACCCATCTCCGGAGTAGTAAACATTTGAGCGTCCTTTCGTGCTGACATCATTATGATGTCACAATGCTGTCAGACTGTCAAGGACTTCCGAACGGCGCCGGATCCCCTAGATGAGCTTGCGGTCCTGCGCCCAACGGCTGAGCTCGTGGCGATTCGAGAGTTGCAGCTTGCGAAGAACGCTGGACACATGAGTTTCCACCGTCTTGACCGAGATGAAGAGCTGCTCCCCTATCTCCCGATAGGTATATCCGCGCGCGATGTGCTGGAGCACCTCGCGTTCACGCGGTGTCAACTGGTCCAAGTCGGGATTGATCTCGGTTACCGGAATCGAACTGAACGCATCCAGAACGAAACCGGCCAGCATGGGCGAGAACACTGCATCGCCTGCCGCAACTCGCCTGACTGCTTCGGACAGCTCGGCAGACGAGATCGTCTTGGTCACGTAGCCGCGCGCTCCCGCACGGACGACGGCGACAACATCTTCGGCAGCGTCGGACGCCGAGAGTGCCAGGAAGGCTATCTCCGGATGTTTGGGAGAGACGGCCTCGATCACGGCCCTGCCTCCGCCGCCCGGCATATGAACGTCGATGAGCACGACGTCGGGGAGCCGCTCGGCGATCAACTCAATCGCAGCGCCGACCTCCGAAGCCTCTCCGACGACCTCGATGTCGTCTCCGACCTCGGCGCGCACTCCCGACCGAAAGAGGTCGTGATCATCCACGATGAAGACTCTTATGGTCAAGCTCCGAACCCCAACTCGAGAATCACCTCTGTACCGGCTCCCTCATTGGACCGAATCGTTGCCGATCCACCATGTCGTTCCAGGCGTGCGACTATCGATTCGGTGATGCCTTTCCTGTCCGCCGGCACCTGACCCGGATCGAACCCCGAACCCCGGTCGCGCACGAACAGGCCGGCGGACCCATCCGTCACCTCTGCAAAGACGGAGAACTCGTCCACAGAAGCATGCCGTGCCGCGTTGATCGCTGCCTCCCGGCCCGCTTTGACCAGCGCGTCGACGGCCGGACCGACCGTTGTGTCACCCACGACGATCGTCTGAATCCGAACCCCGAACAACTCCTCGACTTCCGCAGTCATGGCGCGTACCGCGGCCGCGAAGCTCTCCGCCGGAGACGCACCAGATCCAAAGAGCCAGGCTCTGAGCTCGCGTTCCTGGCGGCGGGCAAGCGATACCGTCTCGTCGAAATCGCCGGCGCGCTGAATCAGCGCCAGAGTCTGGAGAACGGAGTCGTGCAAGTGCGCGGCCATCTCAGACCGTTCCTCCGCTCTGGCTCGCGAAGCACGCTCCGCGGCGAGGGCGTCCTCGGCTTCCCATCGCAGACGATCACTCCGCCGGATGACACCCACCGCCCAACCTGCCAGCAGGCCGCCGAATATGTAGATCAGCACGGCAGCCGAATCGGTCGTCGGGTCGGATCCGGTGCTCTCGATGAGGCGCAGAATCGTGGCCGTCGAAAGTGCCGCGGCGGTGGCAAGGCCCCCGGCGATGGCAAAGCTGAATACCCCCATGAAGACCGTTGACATCGGGTAGCCGCCGTAGAAGTTCGAGGCCGTCCCGGCTATGTCGCTGCTGAACAAGACCCAGATCGTCACGCAGACGTCGGCCACGAGCCACCACCAGGTCCGTAACACGAAGCTGTCTCTCCGATGAAACCAACCGGTCAGAAACGACCATCCGCCGACCCCGACCATTGTGGCGACCACGACGGCTGGTCGATCGGGTGACGCCGACCCGGCCAGAGTTATCAGGCCGAGCATCCCGAGCCAGATGCCGCCCACCACCCGGTAGCCGACGACCACCCTGCCGATGACGCGGTCGATATCCGCCGGGGCAATGGTTGATTCCATGCGCGGAGGCTACCCGGCGAGTATTCACAATCGGCGCCATATCCGCCGCCGTGAGGTCCGGCTACCGTGGAGCGCGCCATGACGAAACCGCTCTCACCCGCAGCAATCGTCTTCGCCATCGTTGGAGCGAGCATTCACCTGGTCATGGGGTTCTTCGTGGCGTTCAGCGGACTGCTCGTCCCACCGTGGGGAGTGGGTGTCCTGGTCGCAGTGTGGTTGGGGCTTACGGTGTGGGGCGGACGGAGCTGGCGGAACGGGCCGTCCATAACCATGGGACTGCCGCTGCTGATGGTTGCCTTCTGGTTCGCCTTCCTGACGTTCGGCGACCTCGTCCTGGGCTGGACCGCCTAACCCAACGTTCAGGTTCGCTCGACTACCTCATACAGCGTCGTCCGCTGAGAGGGCGTCCTCCCGGCCTCCCGAATGACCGTCTCGAATTGTTCAGACGTCATCTCTTCACCGTGTGACGCGCCGGCCGCCCGCGTGATTATCTCGCCCATCAGGGTGCCGCCGATATCGTTGGCCCCGGCATTGAGAAGACGTCCGACGCCGTCCAAGCCCAACTTGACCCAGGATGCCTGGATGTTCGGGATCAACCCGTCGAACGCGATCCGTGCAAGTGCATGGATCAGCACGACCTCGTCCCAGGTCGGACCAGGACGGGCGCGCCCCCGCAACCAGATCGGCGATCCCATGTGAACGAACGGAAGCGGCACGAACTCTGTGAACCCGCCGGTACGTTTCTGGATCTCTCCAACCACCTCGTAATGGTTGGCCCACGAAGCAGGTCCATCGATGTGGCCGAACATGACCGTGGCCGTGGCGCGCAGGCCGACCTCATGCGCCGTCAGCATCACCTCCGCCCATTCGGCCGTCGTTATCTTGTCCGGGCACAGATGGGCGCGCACCCGGTCATCGAGAATCTCCGCAGCGGTGCCGGGGAGCGTGCCGAGACCGGCGTGGCGGAGCCGCACGAGGTAATCCCGAAGATCCGACCCGAGAGTCTCAGCACCCTGCCAGACCTCGAGCGGCGTGAATCCGTGTATGTGGACGTGGGGCAGACGCTCCTTGATCGCTTCGACTACTGCCACATAGAAGTCGCCTGTGTAATCGGGGTGAATTCCGCCCTGCAGAGTCACTTCCGTCGCTCCCCGCGCGACGGCCGACTCCGCCAGATGAACGATTTGCTCGACCGTCATCGAGTAGGGCTCGCCCCGCAGGTTCAAGCTGCGCGGTCCCTTTGAGAATGCGCAGAACCCGCAGCGGAAGTAGCACAGATTGGTGTAGTTGATGTTGCGATTGACAACGTAGGTGACGGTCTCGCCGGCCGTTTGCTGCCGCAGCGTGTCGGCCGTGAAGCCGACCGCATCGACCTGAGCCCCTCGGGCGTGGAAGAGCATCTCCAATTCGTCACGGGTCGGCCGGTGTCCCTCGAGCGACCGTTCGAGAATGGGTCTCAACGCCCCCGCTCCTTCCAGGCCTTCCGGGCCCGCCGCGCCGACCCAGGCGGCGTCTGCCCATTGCGCCGAGAACCGTCGGGCCGGCAGAGGCACTCTCTGGTCCTTGCCCGGCGCCCACTCATACCGGGGTCGCACAGCCCCCCGCCCGTCGATCTGGTTCAGCCAGGTTGTGAACAGATCATCCGACAGTTCTCGCCGCACCGAGTCGAGGTCCAGATCGATCGGGAAGGCCGGACGTTCGATCAGCGCGCCGAGCGCGTCACGCAACTCGCCGATCCTCTCCATACCCCAGTCGCGCAGCAGCAGATCGGAGGCGCCCTCCTCAACTGCTCGCACGGCATCGTCGACGGTGTCGACGAACACCGAGACCGACGTCTCCACTCCCGGCAGAGCAGCCAACGATGCCGCCGCGGCCACGTTTGAACGGCCGGTTCGCAAGAAGGCCGCCCGGCTCCTGGCAACACCATCGAGCACCACGGACCGCGCTCCCTCGTCGAGCACCGTTATCCGCCACCCGGCGACACCGAGTTCCGCCAGCCGCACGGCTTGCTCCGGTGCTACCACCCAGGCTGCGGGTGATCCGTCCGTCCCCGCCGTCTCTACGGGCAGAATCCCGCCCGCGAGAGCGGCCGCACGATCGTCCCCGCGGACGCCGATCATCTCGAGGGTCGTCGTTCCTTCGCGACGCCGTGTGACGGCGGACAACTCGGTCACTTCCGAAGCCGGGCGAACCCTGCAGAATGTGATGGTCACCTACCCACTCCCTCCCGAATCGCCGCGTAGCCTTCGTCGTCCGTCGCCGCCCGGATGGCGGACAGCACGCCCTCGTCTATCCACCTGTCGGTGATGAACTCGGGATACACGGGTAGGCGAGGACGGAGTGTATAACCGGCCGCCGACGTCCTGTGATCGAGTTCGGCCAGGTGAGGCCATGGTTGTTCCGGGTTCACCCAGTCGATCGTCAGAGGGGACACGCCACCCCAGTCGTTGATACCGGCCCGCAAGTAGACCTCGTACCTCTCGGTCAGGTTCGGCGGAACCTGGATGTTCATCTCGGGTCCGAACAGCCATCGGGCCACTGCTACGACCCGGGCGAAGTAGAGGGGCACCGGCTCGGCGCTGCGTTTCATTCGTGTATCGGCCTTGGCCCTGAAGTTCTGGACGATGATCTCCTGAATGTGGCCCGAACGGGAATGAAGGCGTTCGAGGGCCAGGAGCGAGTCGACGATCTCCCGGTTGGTCTCACCGATGCCGATGAGCACGCCCGAAGTGAATGGCACCGCAGCGCGGCCGGCCGCCTCGATTGTGGCCACTCGCCCGACCGGGTCCTTGTCGGGACAATCGAAATGAGGCATCCCCCTCTCCATCAGGCGAGGTGAGATGTTCTCGAGCATGAGGCCCATCGAGGAGTTGGAAGGCCGCAGCATCTTGATGGCGGCCTCATCCATGAGCCCCGGATTCGCATGCGGAAACAAGCTGGTGGTAGTCGCGACCAACTCGGTCATCTCCCGGACGTAGTCCAACGTCGAGTCGAGCCCGCGTTCGTCCAGGAATCGACGCGCTTGGTCCCAGCGGTCCTCGGGCCGGTCTCCGAGAGTGAAGAGTGCCTCGGTGCAGCCGTGCCTTTCCCCGGCCCCGGCTATGGCGAGAACTTCATCCGGCTCGAGATATTCGCCGCCCGCCCCGGGCGGCTTGGCGAACGTGCAGTACGTGCACCGATCCCGGCAGAGCGTCGTCAACGGAACGAACACCTTGCGGCTGTAGGTGACCGTTCTCCCGTGACCCTCGTCTCGAAGTCGGCCGGCTTCGTCAAACAGCGGAGCGGCGTCGACCGACCCATCCAGGTAGGCGACTGCGAGATCGGGGTCGAAACGCGGGTGAGGCATGAATCGACACGCTAGTCCCGGTCGCGCCGATAGATGGGGCCGGTCCACGGCTACTCTCATGGGAATGCGGAGATCGTTCCTCATTCTGCTCGTCGTTCTGTCCGCAGTTGCCTGCGGAAGCCTGGCGCCGACCGCTTCTTCGGATGCGCCCGAGACGACGGTTCAGACGAGCTCACCCACCACCGAGGGGCCGGTGGCGGCCCCCTGTCTCGAAGGTTTGAACAGTTTCTTCGGCGACGGCCCACTGGGTTCTCAGTCCGGCGATGCAGCCGACGCCGCGACCATCACCGGGCTTGCAATGACCCCGTATGAAGGTTGCGAACGGTTGGTCGTTGAACTGGCTGCGGCATCAGGCGCACCGGCAACGTCGCTCGGTGAGACCCGTGCCGAGTTCATCCGGGCAAACGGCATAGTCCGGGTACATCTCGATCCGTCGATTACCGGAACGGCTCTGTCGGATGTCGTGTTCGGCGGGTCGCTGATAGACCGTGTCTACGTAGTCCGTGATTTCGACAACTCGTTGTTCTTCGACGTTCACCTGTCCGGGCCCGCTGTCGCCAGATTCTCGGAGGTCTCCAGTCCCGCGCGGCTCGTGGTCGACCTCGCCCCGGGTGGTGGCGAAATACGCCGAGCCGCCCACGAGAGCTTCATCGTCGTCATGCCTGTTGACGACACCTTGACTCCGCCGGTCTCCGTCGAGGGATACGGACGCACATTCGAGGCGAACGTCGTTATCCGGGCGCGCCGGGACGGCAACATCGTGGCCGAGGCCTACACGACCTCGACCGACTACCTGGAGACGTGGGGCCGATTCGAGGTCGGCCTGCCGGCCGACATCACCGGAAACCTCGAACTCTTCATCGGTGAAGATTCAGCTCGCGACGGTGCGGAACAGGGTGTTCGCCTCGAGGTGACCGTGGAGGGTTGAAGGCGAACTCCCCTTCAGACCAGCCCTTCGATGAGGGTGACCCGGATCTTGCCTTGTTCGGGCAAGACCTCCGGCACGAGTTCGTCCACAAAAGGAACTTCGATCGTCTTTCCGGTAACGGTCTCGATGACCAGGCGGTCTTGAGCCGATCCTGCAATGACGCCAACGACTTCTCCGAGCCGATCGCCGTCGGCATGCACGGCCAGTCCAATGAGATCCTCCGGCCAGAATTCGCCCGAGTCGAGCTCTCTCAGCTCGACCCCCCGCGCCACGAGCTCGAGACCATGCAGCGCTTCTGCGTCGTTGCGCGATGTCACCTCTGCAAACCCGACCAGCAGAGTGTTCTTGTGAGGACGGGAATGGATGACTACCAGTTGGCGGTCCCCCGCTTCGAGCCGGGCGCCGGGTTCGAACAAACGGTCGTCGTCGACCAGCACCCGCACTGATACCTCGCCCCTGATTCCGTGGGCCCGGCCGATACGGCCGACGGTCAGATCAGTCGACGAACTCAACGCCGGCGCGCAGGCCTTCTTCGTCGGCCGCAGCCTGGGCGAGCGTGCGAATGGCACGGGCGACCCGACCGCGACGTCCGATGACCCGGCCCATGTCGGACTTGGCCGTGCGGACCTCGGCTGTGACCTCTTCGGGGCCCTCTTCGATGATCGTTACCTCGACCTGTTCGGCGTCGTCGACGATTTCTGAAACGACGTAGCGGACCACCCGCTCGACGATTTCTCCCTTACTCACTCAGATTCCTCTCCGGCTTCGGCCTCGGGTTCTGCCGGTGCTTCTTGAGCATCCCCGGCTTCTTCAGCTTCTTCGACCGATTCCTCGACCGGTGTCTCGGCGGCGTCGTCAACGGATGCCTCTTCGGCATCCGCATCAGCGTCTGCTTCTTCAACGGTCGGAGCAGCCTTCACACCCACGGTGTAGATTTCGCCCTTGGCCACTTTGAACCGGGCCCATGCGCCGGAAACCTCGAGCAACTTCTGTGCGGTCTCGGTTGGTTGTGCGCCCTTCATCAGCCAGTCGAGCGCCCGATCGTTGTCGATCTCGATCAACGACGGATCCTGACGTGGTTCGTAACGGCCGATGGCCTCTAGATAGCGCCCGTCGCGGGGCCTGCGGCCGTCCATCACGACGACCCGGTAGACGGGCTGCTTCTTCTTTCCATACCGCTGGAGGCGGATCTTCACCGCCATCTCGTCACCTCTTCCCTTTTCGTCCCGGCATCAGCCCTCCGAGACCCGGCATTCCCGGGAAGCTTCGGCCGTCAGCCATCATCTTCATCATCTTCTGTGTTTCGGCGAATTGCTTCAGCAGACCGTTCACTTCCTGAGGGGTGGTGCCCGATCCTGCTGCGATTCGCCGTTTGCGACTCCCGTCGATGCTTTTCGGGTTGTGCCGCTCATCGGGAGTCATCGAGCGGATGATCGCTTCGACTCGACCCAAGTCCTTGTCGGAAACCTCAATGTTCTTCAGCGCCGACGAGGCGCCTGGGATCATAGCAAGCAACCCGTCGAGTGGCCCCATCTTCTTCAGCTGTTGAAACTGACCCAGGAAGTCCTCCAGCGTGAAACTGGCTGTTCGAAGCTTGTCGGCCATGAGTTTGGCCTCTTGCTCGTCCCAAGCGGTTTCGGCTTTCTCGATCAGGGTGAGGACATCTCCCATACCGAGAATCCGCGACGCCATCCGATCCGGATGGAACGGTTCGAAGTCGCTGAGGCTTTCCCCGAGCCCGGCGAACTTGATCGGCCGCCCCGTGACCTCGCGCACCGAGATTGCCGCTCCGCCACGAGCATCACCGTCGAGCTTGGACAGGACTATGCCGGTGAGATCGGTGTACTCGAGGAACCCCTTGGCAACGTTGACCGCGTCCTGGCCCGTCATCGCGTCGACCACCAGAAGTACTTCGGAGGGGTTTGAAGCCTTTCTCACCTCTGCCAGTTCGCCCATCAACTCGGAGTCGATTTGCAGGCGACCGGCAGTATCGACGATCACGACGTCGTTGCCGAGCCGCTTGGCTTCCTTCAGCGCGGCCTTGACCAGTTTCGCCGGCTTGCCTCCCCGCTCGGTGTAGACGGGAACGTCGATCTGGCGGCCCAGGGTCTCCAGCTGATCGATTGCTGCGGGCCTCTGCAGGTCTGCGGCCACCAGCAGAGGGCGCTTACCCTGTTTGCGAAGGTGAAGGGCGAGCTTGCCTGCAGATGTGGTCTTGCCGGAGCCTTGCAAGCCAACCATCAGGATGGTCAGCGGCGGCGTGGAGGACGAGTTCAGGCGGGCGACTTCGACACCGAGAGTGGTGATCAGCTCCTCATGGACGATCTTGATGACCTGCTGGCCCGGTGACAGGCTCTTTGAGGTCTCTTCTCCGACCGCCCGCTGCTTGATCCGGGCAAGCAGGGTCTTGGCGACGGTGACGTTGACGTCGGCCTCGAGCAGGGCCAGCCGGACCTCTCTGAGCGTCGCGTCGACGTCGGCTTCGTTCAAGCGCCCTTTGCCGCGCAGTTTCGTGAAAATGCCGGTGAACCGGTCGGAGAGGGATTCGAACATGGACGTCACAGTGTATCCAGTCGCGAGCCTCTAGCGGCCGGCCGGCGGCAAACAGCCGGCGCTGCCGGTGCATTACGCTCGTCCATATGAACGATCGTGATTCAGCGCTCCGTGCCGACATTCGGCGACTCGGCAACGAGCTGGGTGAAGCGCTGGTTCGACAGCACGGACCGGAGCTCCTGGCGCTGGTCGAGCAGGTTCGATCTCTCACCAAGACGATGCGGGAGCCCGGGTCCTCTCCGGACGGCGAGGACCTCGATTCGTTGCTCGGCCACCTCGACATGGCGACCACCATCCGGCTGGTTCGCGCCTTCACCACCTATTTCCATCTCGCCAACGTCGCCGAGCAGACCCACCGCGTTGATCAGCTGAGCCACCGCACCGATCGCGAGCGGGAGTGGTTCGAAGCCGCGGTGGACGCCGTTGGAGAATCAGACACCAAGATCTCCGAGCTGACCGCACTCGTGGAGCGGCTCGAACTCCGCCCGGTGTTCACCGCCCACCCAACCGAAGCCGCCCGCCGATCGATCCTGACCAAACTCGGCGATCTGGCCGATCTGTTGGAAGAGAGAAACGATCCGCGGGCGGATGCCGGAGATCATCGCCGCATCGATCGCAGAGTGAGGGAGCTCATCGATCTCCTCTGGCAAACCGATGAACTCCGGCGTGATCGCCCCGAGCCGATCGACGAGGCACGCTCCGTTGTCTTCTACTTCGATCAGCTCTTCGAGCGAGTGGCACCGGCGCTGCTGGATGAGGTGGCGGTTCAACTGCAACGGTTGGGAATCGATCTCCCCGCCTCGGCACATCCCGTTCGTTTCGGGACGTGGGTCGGCGGCGACCGCGACGGAAACCCGAACGTCACTCCCCCCGTCACCACCTCGGTCTTGGAGATGCAGCATGAGCACGCCCTTCGGAATCTGATTGCATCGATCGAGGACTTGGCCGACGAGCTGAGCACTTCGACCCGCATCCGCAGCGTTTCGGAGGCGATGCGCGAGTCGCTGGTACGCGATCGGAGCCTGCTCCCCGAGGTTCACAGGAGATTCGGCGACATGAACGCTGAAGAGCCCTACAGGTTGAAGTGCGCCTTCATCCATCAGCGCCTGGCCAACACACGGCGTCGGATCGAGGAAACCAGCCGCCATATCGAGGGACTCGACTATTCGACTGCCGATGACCTACTGGCGGATCTCGAGATCATGCGCGGCTCGCTCGTCGAGAACCACGGAGAGCTCCTGGCCTCCGGAGTGGTGACCCGGATGATGAGGAACGTCGCCACCTTCGGGTTCCACCTGGCCACGATGGACATACGGGAGCATTCGGAGAAGCACGAGGAAGCGCTGGTCGCCCTGTTCGCGGGTATTGGAGCCGACTACGCCGCTCTCGATGAGCAACAAAGGCTGGAACTCCTGGATGCGGAGTTGTCCGGCCGCAGACCGCTGGCGGCGCCGGCGGCGGTGTTCGATTCCGGCGTTGCGGCCACCATCGACACATTCTCATCGGTGCGCGCCTCGCTGGATCGCTTCGGTGACGGGGTCATCGAGAGCTACATAATCTCAATGACACGCGACGCCTCCGACGTTCTGGCCGCCGCCGTTCTTGGTCGGGAGGCCGGTCTGGTAGACGTACCGAGCGGCGTCGCCCGTATCGGATTCGTCCCGCTCCTCGAGACCACCGACGAGCTCCGCAAGGCCGGCAGGATTCTCGATCAGATGCTCGACAGCCCGTCCTACCGACAGCTGGTGCGGTTGCGTGGCGATCTGCAGGAAGTGATGCTCGGCTACTCGGATTCGAATAAGCACGGCGGAATCACCTCTTCGCAATGGGAGATATACAAGGCCCAGAGAGAGTTGCGTGATGTCGCCGATCGGCACGGAGTCGTGCTCCGCCTGTTTCACGGCCGGGGCGGCACGATCGGCCGCGGAGGCGGACCCACACACGAAGCCATCATGGCTCAGCCGTTCGGGACGCTCGACGGTTCCGTGAAGATCACAGAGCAGGGAGAGGTCATCTCGGACAAATACGGCCTGCCGGGTCTCGCCAGGCGCAACCTGGAACTCACGCTTGCCGCCGTTTTCGAAGCATCGTTGCTCCATCGAGAACCGCGCCAGTCTCCCGTGGTCCTCAAGGGGTGGGATGAGGCCATGGACGCGATCTCGTCCGCCGCCTACGCGGCGTACCGGTCCCTGGTCCGGGACCCCGGCCTGGTCGACTACTTCCTGAGTTCAACGCCGGTCGACGAACTCGGGGCAATGAATATCGGAAGCCGCCCGTCGCGGCGCCCGGGCGGCAGTGGATCTCTCGAAGATCTGCGAGCCATCCCCTGGGTATTCGGCTGGACGCAGACCCGACAGATCGTCCCCGGTTGGTACGGTGTCGGATCCGGGCTGGCCGCCGCCCGGGCAGAGGGTCTCGGCGACGTCATCGATGAGATGTACCGGAACTGGTCGTTCTTTCGCACTTTCATCTCAAACGTCGAGATGACCCTCACCAAGACCGATCTGGAGATTGCGCAACGCTACGTGGAGTTGCTGGTCGATCCATCTCTACACCCGATTCTGGAGCGGATTCGCGAGGAGTACGAGCGCAGCGTGAGCGAAGTTCTCCGCGTCACCGGCGATGAGCGACTCCTGGACGGGTCACCTCTGCTGCAGCGCACCCTGGAGGTGCGGGATCGTTACCTGGATCCGCTGCACTACCTGCAGATGTCGCTGCTGGCGCGGTCGCGACGGTCTGCGGAAACCGATCTATTGCTTCAGCGGGCTCTGCTCCTGACGGTCAACGGGATTGCGACGGGGTTGCGGAACACCGGCTGACCGAACCGTGCCGCCGCGCTGACCGGCGCCCCTCTGGGGGAAACGGCCGGAATCCGCGGGTGCGGGGCCGGCGGCACGACGGTGACGGACGGACTTCCGGCGTGGACGGTAGATTGAGGGCACCCACAAACAGGAGCCCAGAGTTGAGTCTCACGGTCGTCGATCACCCGCTCACCCGTCACTATCTCTCGACGCTGCGCGACGAGAAGACCCCGCCCGAGAAATTCAGGGAGACGACCAGACGACTGGCCTACACGCTCCTGATCGAGGCGACTGCTGACCTCGAGCTGGCCGAGGCGCCTATCAAGACTCCTTTGGAGCCGACCACCGGCTACCGGATCGGGAGGAACCTCGTGGCGGTTGCCGTTCTCCGCGCAGGGCTCGGACTGCTCGACGCGGTCATCGATCTCCTGCCGGATGTTCATGTCGGATATGCGGGTGTGCAACGGAACGAGGAAACGGCGCTCCCCCAGGAGTACTACACGAAGTTCCCGGATCTTCGAGACGCACGGGTCATCATCCTCGAGCCGATGCTCGCCACCGGGGGCTCGCTGTCATGGGCGGTTGAGAAGGTGAAGGCGAACGGAGCACACGAGATCCTCGCCCTGTGTGTCGTGGCTGCCCCGGAGGGTGTGGCGAGAATGGAGAAGGACCACCCCGACGTCCGGGTCGTCACGGCCGGCCTCGACCGCGGGCTGAGCGACACGTACTACATCCAACCGGGCCTCGGCGACATGGGAGATCGACTGTTCGGGACCCTTTGAGGGAGGGTTCTCGGTTCTGAGATCTAGGTTCTGAGCTAGCGAAACCACTTCACGGTTGCGCCTCCGAACCCAAAACCCATCCCCTGGAACTCTCCGCACCGCCCGGCGATTCCCCAACGCGAACCTCTAGATTCACCTTGTGAACTTCGAGGACAACGTCCGGGAGATCCTTTTGTCGCTCGCCCCAGGCGAGGTAGTGACATACGGCGAAGTAGCGGCCCAAGCCGGGCGCCCGGGTGCTGCCCGCGCTGTTGGCAATTATCTTCACAAAAGCACCGGGCTTCCGTGGTGGCGCGTCGTAGCCTCGTCCGGACGCCTGGTCCCCGGGCTGGAGGAGCGCCATGCGGAGCTACTCCGATCCGAAGGCGTAGAGCTGCGCAACGGCAAGGTTGCAAAGAACCGGTAGATTCGCGTATGCCCGATTTCGCGATTGCGACGAACTGAAGAGATCGGAAGGTGAACCGTGCTGGATCGAGCGATCGTCATTGTGATGGATTCCTGCGGGGCGGGCGAGGCCCCCGACGCACCCGACTACGGTGATCAGGGTTCCGACACGCTCGGCCACACAGCACAGGCCGTCGGCGGCCTCGATCTCCCCAACTTCCAAACCGCGGGACTGGGCAACCTGCACGGCAACTTGCTCGGTGTTCCTGCGGTTTACCGACCGACGATGGGCTTCGGGCGGTTGGCCGAGGCCAGCGCCGGCAAGGATTCCACGACGGGCCACTGGGAGATCGCCGGAGTCATAACCGAGGAAGCCGACGCCACGTTCACAGACACGGGGTTCCCAACGGCGCTGGTCGAAGGAATCGAAGAGGAATCCGGACACAAGTTCTTCGGCAACTACGCCGCATCCGGCACCGAAATCATCGAGGACCTGGGGCCCAGGCATATGGAGACCGGGAAACTGATCCTCTACACGTCGGCCGACTCTGTGTTCCAGATCGCCGCCCACAAGGACGTTGTCCCTCTCGAGGAGCTCTACCGGGTATGCAGGATCGCCCGCAAACACTGCAACGACTACCGCATCGGACGGATCATCGCCCGTCCCTTCGAAGGCGAACCTGGAGCATTCCGGCGGACCTACGAACGACAGGACTTCGCGCTGCCACCCCACGCCTCGACAATGCTGGACATTGCTCAGGAGCACGGTATCCCCACTCTCGGAATCGGCAAGATCGAGGATCTCTTCACCGGTCGCGGCCTCGATCGGGCCGTTCACACAGAGGGAGATACAGATGGACTCGAACACACGCTCCGGGCCCTCGAGGAGATGGCTCGCGGTTTGATCATGGTCAACCTGGTCGACCTCGACATGGTCTATGGACACCGTGAGAATCCGGCAGGATACGCAGAAGGCCTCCAGGTCATCGACAGCTTCCTACCAGAGCTCAGCGCTTCACTCGGTTCCAACGACGTTCTCGTGTTTGCTGCGGATCATGGAAACGACCCGACCGACGGAAGCACCGACCACACGCGAGAATACGTTCCGCTTCTCGTCGCAGGCCTCAACGCCGCCGGGGTGGATCTCGGTAATCGCTCGACCTACGCCGACGTCGCCGCCACCATTTGCGATGGTTTCGGGATCCCCCTCCCCGCCGCCGGAACCTCGTTCCTCGAGGAGATCAGCTAGACGGCCACGCCCCCCGAACGGACCTCGCCGTATACCAGAGGTGTTCCCCGCTGCTCCGAAATCTCGAACGCACCTTCGGTCATGGGAAGAGTGTCGGCCAGCCTGGCTTCCTCGTTCCAGTAGATGCGGGCCAGCACCTGCCCGGCGTTGACCTCATCTCCGACCTTTACCTCGATGGCCAGACCGACACCCGGGTCGATGTCGTCTTCCTTCCGCTCGCGTCCGGCACCGAGCCGGAGAGCAGCCATCCCGATATCAAACGCGTCGATGCGCACCACATACCCGGCATGAGTAGCGAGCACCACGTGCTCGTTCTTCGCGTGCGCAAGGAGTGACGTGTCGTGGAGCACTGCAGGATCGCCGCCTTGGGCCAACACAACCTGTTCGAATTTCTCGAATGCCGCACCCGACGACACCGCTCTCTCGAGGCGGAGCCTGGCATCGGCCCGGGTGGCTTCGATTTCGGCCAACAGCAGCATCTCCTCAGCCAAGCGATAGACGACTTCAACAAGGTCGCGCGGTCCGCCCCCATGCAGCACCTCTACCGATTCTGCAATCTCGTTGGCATTTCCGACCATCCGCCCCAGTGGCTGATTCATGTCGGTCAAGACCGCTACCACGGGCGTACCCCGTGCCTCTCCGATACCAACCATCGTCTCGGCGAGAAGGCGGGCCTGATCCAGTTCCTTCATGAATGCTCCGCGCCCGACCTTGACATCGAGCACCAATGCACCCAAACCGACGGCAAGCTTCTTGGACATGATGGATGAGGCGATCAGTGGAATCGAAGGAACCGATCCCGTTGCATCCCGCAACGCGTAGATCGCCCCATCGGCGGGTGCCAGAGTCCCGGACTGGCCGGCGAGCACCAGCCCGGTCTTTTCCACGACAGCAATAAACTCCTGCGGCGACAATCGTGTTCGGAAGCCCGGGATCGTTTCTAGCTTGTCGACCGTTCCGCCGGTGTGACCGAGACCTCGGCCACTCATCATGGGCACCGCCACTCCGCAGGCTGCCACCATCGGTGCCAGAGGAATGCTCACCTTGTCACCCACGCCGCCCGTCGAGTGTTTGTCGACTTTTGGTGCATCGATATGGGATAGATCCAGGACCTCGCCCGAGTGAAGCATGGCATCGGTCCAGACATCGAGCTCTGGGCCGTCAAGACCTTCCTTGAAGACGGCCATGAGCATGGCGGCCATCTGGTAGTCCGGGATCTGGCCTTTCGAGTACTCGGCGATCAACCAGCGGATTTCCTCGCTCCGCAGGATCCCACCATCACGCTTACGCTCGATGAGTTGCCGGAAGCTGAAGGCCATTTCGACTCTCCTCGGTAGAACCTGAGCGTCTTTCGTCAGACATCAGAACACTAGGCCGTCGAGTCGACCGTCTCCACGACCCGACTCTTATGGACATTTGCCGGCCACCCGTCGATACTCCCCAGTCGTCAACGACTGGCAGAATGATGAACTTCGGCGAGATTCAGAATGCAGCCAAAGCCATTGGCGAGCTCAGCGGACGAGGGAGGCACCAGGTTGGCGCAGTACTGGGTTCGGGCTTCAGCAGTTATGCCGCCGGCCTACCGAACGCTGTTGCTATTCCATACCGGGAGATCCCGGGCTTTCCGGTTCCGCAAGTTGCGGGCCACGCCGGAACCGCCTATTCGGTGGAACTGGAGGGTGTTCCGGTTCTCCTTCTGGCCGGCCGAGCGCACCTCTACGAAGGGCATGCAATCGATCAAGTGGTGTTCGCAGTCCGATCCGTTATCGCCAATGGAGCCGATACCATTCTGCTCACTAACGCCAGTGGAGGCTGCGGCGAAGGGCTCGAACCTGGCGACCTCGCACTGATCCGAGATCATCTCAACCTCACAGGACAGAACCCACTGTTCGGACCGAATGATGACCGACTCGGAACCCGCTTTCCTGATCTAAGCGCTGCATACGATCCAGATCTGCGCCGTTTGGCCAGCGACGTTGCCCAAACGGTCGACGTTGAGCTCCGCGAAGGTGTATATGCCTGGTTCACAGGACCAACATACGAAACGCCCGCCGAGGTTCAGATGGCGAAGAGACTCGGTGCCGACCTGGTCGGCATGTCGACGGTTCCGGAGACGATCGCGGCCCGGCATATGGGCGCCAGGGTCATCGCCATCTCATTAGTGACCAACCTGGCCGCCGGCATCTCTCCCGTGCCACTGTCTCATGCCGAAGTGCAGGAGACGGCGGACGCAGCTCGCGAACGTTTCACACGGCTGATCGACGCTCTCCTCCCTCGTCTGGCTTGAGCGGGCGCTCCGCGGCCGCCCCCGCCTTTGAGCATCTTCGGGAGTCCAATTGTCGATCCGGTGTGAGCAATTGTTAGCATCGGTTCACTAGTCATATACGCGAAGGAGCGTCGAATGAGAGTCGCCGTCTGCGTCAAGCAGATTCCCGACCCGGCCTCCCCATACGATCTCGATCCGGATACGCATTTCGTGGTCCGTCCCACAGATCAGGTGCTGGACGACACCGACCGCTACGGAGTTGAGATGGGGCTGCAACTCGCAGAGCAAACCGAGGGGACGGTCACACTGGTGTCGATGGGACCCGGCGGGAACCTACAAGGAATCCGCCAGGCTCTCGCCATGGGAGCCGACAAAGCCGTCGTCGTCGACGACGGAACCCTGCAGGGATCTGATTCACTGGCCACCGCCGGGATTCTGGCGGCCGCCATCAAACGGGAAGGGTTCGATCTCGTCATAGCCGGGACCGAGTCGACCGACGGCTACGCCGGGATCCTGCCGCAGCAACTCGCCGAGTTGCTGGGTGTACCCGCCCTGACCTTCGCCAAGAAGGTCTCCGTAGAAGGCGCCACGGTTCGTATCGAGCGCCAGACGCAGACCGGATACGACGAAGTCGAGGCGCCCGCCCCTGCCCTGGTGAGCGTCACGGCGGGAGTGGTGGAGCCCCGCTACCCGACCTTCAAGGGAATCATGCAGGCGAAGTCCAAGCCCGTGGAGACGTTGACGGCGCAAGACCTGGGTGTTGGAGTGACCACCCGGCAGAAGATCGTGGCCGTCCGCCCGGCACCTGAGAGAGCCTCGGGAGAAGTGATTGAAGATGACGGCGAGGCTCATCTGAGAATCGTGGCATTGCTCGAACAGGCAAAGGTGATCTGACATGACCAGAACCTGGGTCTTTGTTGAAGAAACTGAAGAGGGACCTGCAACCGTCGGGCTCGAGTTACTGACCAAAGCGAGAGGTTTCGGCGGCGAACTGGCCGCCGTTTTCCTCGGAAAGGGATCGGAGGAGAACCTCGCCGTACTCGGCGCGCACGGAGCCGCCAAGGTGTTCCACATGACTCCTTCCGATGCTCTGCCCACCGCCGCGGCGGCCGCGGCCCTCGCAGACCTGGCAGGCAGCCACTCCCCCGACCTGATCCTCTTCGGCCTCACCTATACGGGCCGCGATGTGGCCGGGCGCCTCAGCGCCCGTATGAACAAGACCATCTTGTCGAACGCCACCGATATCTCGGTGGAAGGCGGAACGGTGACCGTCACCAATGAGATCCTCGGCGGGACGACACTCGTCGATGCCGTCTTCGAGAACGATCCGCCGTACCTGGTCATCGCCCGCCCGAAGTCCTTCCCCGCTGAGCCCTCCGGCGGCGGTGCACCCGAAATCGAAACGGTGTCGCTGCCGGACATCGGCCACGCCGGTTCGGCGATCGTGACGGCGAGCCACACCGAGCATCTCGAGGGACCGAAGCTCGAAGACGCTGCCATCGTGGTTGCAGCAGGTCGGGGAATCGGGACGGAAGAGGGGTTCGCGGTAATAGAAGAGCTTGCCTCCAAGCTCGGCGCCGCCACGGCCGCGACACGGGCGATCGTCGATGCGGGGTGGGTCCCCTATTCCAAGCAGGTCGGCCAGACCGGCAAAACGGTCAAACCGGATGTGTACATCGCGGCCGGTGTCTCGGGGGCGATGCAGCATCTGGTGGGGATGAAGGACTCCAAAGTCATCATCGCCATCAACAAAGACGAGGAAGCCCCGATCTTCGGGGTGTCTGATCTCGGCGTGGTCGGCGACCTGCACAAGGTCCTGCCGAAACTCATCGAAGCACTCGGCAACCGCTAGCCCGGCCGGCCGTCGATTGGCACTGAGCCTCCTCAGGCGAGGAGGCTCAGTCGCGTTCTAACTCTCCAGCTTGAATCCGTAGGGGAGCAGTTCGTCGAGAGTGTGTTCGCGTAACTGTCCTGAACCGGCTGTGACGATGACCCTCTCGACGCCGAACTCGTTCATCAACTGGCGGCAGTTGCCGCACGGGTAGGCCCCGTCCACGGAGTCGGCGTCAATGCAGGCAACGGCGACCGTGGGGATCTTCCGGGCCCCGGACGCGACGGCATGGCTGATCGCAACTCCCTCCGCACAGATAGCAGAGCCGAAGGCTGCGTTCTCGACGTTGGAGCCGCTGTAAACGGCCCCGTCGTCCGCAACCACCACCGAGCCGACCCGGAATCCACTGTAGGGGGCATAGGCCCTCTCAGCCGCCTCACGAGCGCTCTCAGCGAGATCTGCCGCGTTCATGCGTCCGCCAGAAGTGCATCGACGAACGCTCTGGGCTCAAACGGGATCAAATCCTCCACACCCTCTCCTATGCCGATGAACTTCACCGGAACACCGTAGTCCTGCTCGATCGCCACCACGATGCCGCCCTTGGCGGTGCCGTCGAGTTTCGTGAGCACTATCCCGGTGACCCCGACAACTTCGGTGAACTGTTCGATCTGGGCAAGGCCGTTTTGTCCGGTCGTGGCGTCGAGCACCAGCAATACCTCGTCGACCGAACCGGCCTCTCGTTCCAGTACGCGGACAATTTTTCCCAGTTCCTGCATGAGGTTGTGCTTGGAGTGGAGCCGGCCGGCCGTGTCCACGATGACGACGTCCAGGCGGCGCGCCCTGGCTGCCTGAAACGCGTCGAAAGCCACGGCTGCCGGATCGGCACCAGCCTGCCCGGAGACGATCTCGACCCCGACCCTGTCCGCCCAGGTCTTCAGCTGCGCGTCGGCAGCCGCCCGGAATGTGTCCGCGGCTCCCAGTAGCGCCGTCGAACCCGACGCCTCGATCCGGGCGGCGAGTTTGGCGATGCTGGTCGTCTTGCCGACTCCGTTCACGCCGACCACGACGACCACACTGGGCGAACCGTCGAGATGGAGGTCGCGCTCCTTACCGTCGAGGATGGCGAGCAGTTCGTCATGGAGGATCTGCCTGGCGTCGACTGCCTCACCGGGATCGGAAGCACGCACCCGTCCGACCACTTCCGCGGTGGCTCGCACACCAACATCCGCAGCGATGAGGGCCTCTTCCAGCCCGGCCCAGAACTCCCCGTCCACCGGTCCCCGATTGAAGAGGCCTTTCAGGCGACCGCCCAGCGCTCGTCGGGTCTTCTCGAGACGATCGGCAAGCGACCCGGCTCCCGGGATTGTGTCCGGCCGGGGCCGTGTCATCTCCAGCGTGCCGGCTTGCGCGAGGCCACGTCGACGCCGGCGGAGAACGAACACGCCCAATACGATGGCAAGCGCGACCGCGATGGCGATGAGAAGCACGGGATCCATGACGGACGATTCTACGACGAAGAGACCGTCACGGGAGATTCAACCATCCGTTTGGCGATGACTTTCGACGAGCCACCCGGCTCCATCGTTACCCCGTAGAGGATGTCCGCAGCCTCCATGGTCTGCTGCTGGTGCGTGACGATCACGAGTTGGGCGGTCCGACGGAACTCGTCGACCAGCCGCAGGAATCGACGGAGATTGGCATCGTCGAGGGCCGCTTCGACCTCGTCGACGATGTAGAACGGGCTTGGACGGGCTTTGAACACCGCGAACAGAAACGCCAGCGCGGCCAGCGACCGCTCACCACCGGACAAGAGCGACAATCGGCCTACTTTCTTGCCGAGCGGCTGAGCCTCGATATCGACACCGGTGGCGAGCAGGTCGTCCGGTTCCGTCAGCACGAGGCGGCCTCGTCCTCCCGGGAAGAGCACCGAGAAATGCTGTTCGTAGGCCGCCGCCACCTCGTCGAAAGCGGTCTTGAACAGGCCGACGATCTCCTCATCGAGGGCGGCAATCACCTTGCGGAGTTCGTTCCTGCTGCTCTCTAGATCATCCAACTGTTCCTGGAGATTAGATCGCCGCGCCTCGAGTTCCTGATACTCATCCGCAGCCAGCGGGTTGATCGTCCCCATCCTCCGCAACTCGGCCTCGAGCGAAGCCAACCGCTCCCTGTGATTGGTCCCTTCTTCGACATCCGGAGCAGGTGCGGCGAGTGCTTGCTCCTCTGAAGCGTCGACGTCGCGGCGCAACGCCTCTGCCACCGACTCCAAACGAACCTTCAACTCGGCGGATTCGACGTCGAGCCTGGCGCGTAGTTCCTTCCTCTCGGCGATCGACAGCCGGATCTCGTCGAGCAGGGTGCGAGCTGCCGTGAGTCGCTCTCCGGCCTCGCCGGCAGCTCGACGAAGTTCGATCTGGCGCTCGCGCAGGGTCGCTATGTGCATCCGGACGGCCGCAAGGCTGCGCCGGGCACCTTCCTGAGCCTTCTCCAGCACCTCGAGACGTTGCGGGTCGTCGGGGCGATCGATCAGATCCTGGAGCTCGCCCTGTATCGAGACCAGACGGTCCTCGAGCAAGCGGCGGCGTTCGACGACCGCGCCCAGCTCGGAGGCGGCTTGCTGTCTCTCCTCCCGTGCGGCGTCTCGTTGCACGGCAACCAACCTGCGGCGCTCGGCCAGTTCCTCCCATGCCTGCTGGCGTTCAGCCTCTTCGCCCTCCAGCGCATTCAGACGTCCTCGCAGCTCGGCGATCCGGGACTCCCGCCCGGCCGCGGACTCCAGCAGAAGGGATCGGCGTTGCTCGAGCCGGTCGATCTCGTGTACAACCGCGCTCCGCGTGCGCTCGAGGCGGGCCAGTGCTTCCGTGGCTCCCGAGAGGTCGGTCTCGATGAGCTCCAAAGCCTCGAGCGCCTTGCGCTCGACATCGCGTGTCATCTCGAAGTCCCGGCGGGCTGCCACGTGCCTGCTCTCGGCCCGGGCCAGGGCAATCCCGGCCTCCTCGAGCGCTACGCGCGCATGCTCGAGGACGGCCGGCGTGGCCCCATCGGGGTGGGCCACCCGGATGCCGTCGGCGGTGATCAGATCTCCCTCGGGAGTGACCACCCGGAGGGCCGGGTGCTTTGCAACGATCTGCCATCCGGCCGACCATCCCTCGGCGACGATCACATCGCCGAGAAGGGCCGCAGCCAGGTCGCGATCGGCTTGCGGCCCCAGGATGTCGACGAGGACCTGCAGGCCGTATGCTGCCGCAACGGGCCTTGCCGGTAAATCGCCCGAGGTGAACCGGGAGGTGACGAGAGGAACACCTCCAAGACCGTGGGCCTTGAGATCTCCGACGACCTGTTCTACGGCCTCCGGGGATTTCACAGCCAGTGCATCGCTCCAGGCACCTAATGCCGCATCGACTGCGGCCGCGAAGCCATCCGGTACGTCGAGAACCATGGAGACGCTCCCCCGCACGCCCGAGGCAGCTGCCGCCCGGTCCCGGGCTTGCGGGTCGGCGAGGCCGTCTGCTGCGGCTTCGAGAGCCTCTACTCGTGCACCTGCCGCCGAAACGAGCAGGCGAGCTTCCTGGAGGTCGGATTCGGCGCTCTCCCAGATCTTCTGCTGGTTGCGACGGTCTGCGACGGCCATTTCGTGGCTCTGCTGGGCCACGGTCGCGTCGATATCGTGCTGCTCGATCTCATTCTTGAGCCGGTCTGTCTCAATCGACTCGGCTTCCAGCTGCGCATGGAGTGCTTCGAGCCGACGACCGACCTGATCGGCCTCACGCTCGTCTCTCACAACGGCGGCGTTCAACGACCCGAGGTCGCCGCGCACCGCCGCGATCGCCCCCTCTGTCGGCATCTGCTCCTGTTCGGCAAGCGAGCGCTCTTCGTCCTCGAACTCTCGATGAGCCCGCTCTGCCCGGTCGGCCTCGGCCCTGGCGCGCCGTTCTTCGTCGGAGCTCTTGGCCAGTTCAGACTGGATCTGCCTAGCTTCTTCTTGCACATCCCGCCGCCGCTCGCCGGCCCCCTGGATACGTTGCGAGAGAGCGCGATGTCGCTCGTGTGCCACCTGACCGATGCGCCGGAATCGTTCGGCGGCCGTTTCGAGCCGCGCCGCCGCCGCGGTGTCTTCCTCGAGCCTGCGACCGGTGTCTCCTGCCGCGACCGTCAACGGCCCGATAGAAGCAGACAGCCTCGCCTCCTCTTCCCCGGCCTCGACCAGCCATTTGTCCAGTTCGGCGTGCTCGCCGTCGACGACGGACAATCTCCGGCTGATGGCACGGAGGTCCTCTCCACCCAGGTAGAGGCGAAGTGCCCGCACCTCGCCGCGAACGACCAGGTAGCGCTCTGCCGCCCTGGCCTGACGCCGGAGAGGCCGGATTTGTCGTTGGAGTTCTCCGAGTATGTCCTTGAGACGGACAAGGTCGGCATCGGTGGCGTCGAGACGCCGGATGGCGCGGTCCTTTCTCAACCGATGCTTGAGCACCCCGGCCGCCTCCTCGATGACCGACCTGTGGTCCTCGGGTTTGGCGTTGAGAATCTGATCGAGTTGACCCTGGCCGACAATGACGTGTTGATGTCTGCCGACGCCACTGTCGGACAGCAACTCCTGCACATCGAGGAGGCGCACGTCGACGCCGTTGATCTCGTAGTCCGATGAACCATCCCTGTACAGACGGCGGCTTATCGAAACCTCATCGAGGTCGAGGGGCAGCGAACGGGACAGGTTGTCGAAGGTGAGGGTGACCTCGGCTCTGCCGAGGGCCGGCCGGGTGGCGGTTCCGGCGAAGATGACGTCTTCCATCTTCTGTGTACGCAACGTGCGAGTCGACTGGGTGCCCATCACCCACGCGATCGCATCGACGATATTGGATTTGCCCGAGCCGTTGGGCCCGACCACGACCGTGACGCCGGGTTCGAGTTCCAGGCGCGTTCGATCGGCGAACGACTTGAATCCAACTATCTTCAGCGTCTTGAGATACAACGAACTACACCTTTGTGATTCCGGCAGGCTATCACAGACCGAAAGCGATCCAGCGTTTGCTACAAGCGAATTTCGAAGCCCCTCGTGGCCTTCTCGGGGTCGACCCTTCTCTCCGCAACTTCGCCGACTCGCGCCCAGCGCGGACCGCGCCGCACCCACCGTGCAAACGATTCGACGGCCGTCGCGGATCCCTGAGCATGGATCTCAACACGACCGTCGGCCAGGTTGCGGACCCAGCCGTCAACTCCGGCCTCCCGCGCCGCCTCGACGGTGCCCGCCCGGAAGCCAACCCCCTGAACGCGACCGGACACGACCAACCGCACGGCGGTCAGATCTGACAGGTCGGACACCAGAAGCTGCTCCTTCCTCCGATCACCGTTCGCTCGATTGCTGTTCCATCACGCCCGCAGTGTTCACCGGCGCGTCCGTAGACCTTCAAACGTGCGAGATACTCCCCCGCCCTGCCGTCGGGCAAGAGATATGCGAGGTCGTTGAGGCTCGTCCCGCCGAACCGCAGCCCGGCACGCAGGACGGGGCCGATGGAGCCGCGCAAGAGACGGACCTCCTCCTTGGTCAACGTCCCGGCCGCCCGGCCCGGACGGATGCGCGCCCGATGGAGTACCTCATCTGCGTAGATGTTGCCCAGCCCGGCAACGAACCGCTGGTCGAGCAGCAATGACTTGATGGCAACCGTCCTGTCCGCCAGCCGGGCGATCAGCTGGGGATAGCGCGGGAGATCGTCCAATGCATCCGGGCCGAGCAGGGCAAAGGGCTGTGCGTCGAACTCATCCGGTGTCAAGACGGCGGTGAACCCGAAGGTACGCGGATCGACGAAGTGCAGTTCCTGATTCCGGTCGGTCTCGACGACCACGTGCGTATGAGGAATTCGATCGCTTCCGGCGGCCTCGAGACGAATCCGGCCCGACATTCCCAGATGGATGACCCAGGTGAGGTCGCCTTCGACTTCGATCAGCATGAACTTGCCATGCCGTCCCACCGAATCGACGCGCCGGCCGAGAAGGCGGTCGCGAAAGTCGCGCGGACGCGGTTGACGACGGGTCATCCGCGGGTGATCAGCCCGAACACCGACGACCACTGCTCCCTCCAGAGCAGGAGCGAGCGACCGACGAACGGTCTCTACTTCGGGAAGTTCGGGCATATCGAGTTTCCGGGTGGCAGCTGGCAGGTAGCAGGATACGGGCTCACCGAAGCAAGTTGGGGTGGGCTACGGCTGCCGTTGCTCCTGCAGAGACTCGAGGGCTCGCTGGGCGGCGGCCTGCTCGGCTTCCTTCTTCGAGCGGCCGCTGCCGGCTCCGATGATCTCCCCGTCGACCATCACGGTCGCAGAGAAGACGCGATCGTGATCTGGGCCGTCTCCGTCGACTTCATACGCGGGTGTCTTCGTCTGCGCGGCGAGCACTTCCTGCAATCGCGTCTTGTAGTCGAGGCGACCGGGACTCGCTGCCTTCTCCCGGATCAGCGGCTCCCAGTGCTCGATGATCACCGAGCGGGCCGCCTCCATTCCGGCATCCAGGTAGACCGCCGCCAGGATGGCTTCCAGACCGTCGGCGAGTATCGAAGCCTTCTCGCGCCCACCGGTCGACTCCTCTCCCCTGCCGAGCCGAATGTCCGCACCCAGTTCGATCTGTCGGGCGATTCGAGCCAGCTCGGACCGGTTGACGCAGGCGGCCCGCACCTTGGCCATCTGACCTTCCTGCAGTTGCGGAAACTCGAAGAAGAGGAAATCGGTGACTACCAGCTGGAGAACGGCATCTCCGAGGAATTCGAGTCGTTCGTTGGAGGGCTCGGCCGGCTGTTCGGACTCCAGCGATCGGTGGGTCAATGCATGCACCAGCAGATCCGGTGAGCGAAAGGTATGCCCGAGGCGCTGCTGAAGCTCCTTCAAGTGCTGATCCGCCTGGCTACATGGCCGGCCAGATCTCGAGCAGCCCCTTCGGCCGCCATCCTGACCGCATGGGCGATGGCGATTCTGGAAGATGAGCCGTGCGCTATCACCACCACACCGTGGGTACCCAACAGGTGCCCGCCACCGTGCTCTTCGTGATCGATGCTCTTGCGGATCTCCGCCATGACCGGGACCAGGGCGGCCACTTCTTCCGGAGGGAGCTTGATCAGTGCGGACCGGAAGAACTCGGCAATGAACTCCACCGCGCCTTCGGTTGTCTTGAGAAGGACATTGCCCGTGAAACCGTCTGTGACGAACACGTCGGCCCGATCTGAGGCGAGATCGCGGCCTTCCACATTGCCGATGAAGTTGAGACTGGTGGAGCGAAACAACTCGTAGGCGGCCTTCTCCAGGTCCCTGCCTTTGCCCTCCTCCTCGCCGATGTTCAAGAGGCCGACGCGCGGGCGCGGCACTCCGAGGTAGAGCTCTGCAACCACGGCACCCATGACGCCAAACTGCACCAGGTGCTCCGGCTTGCACTCGGTATTGGCCCCGGAATCGAGGACTACCGTGTGACTGCCCGGGGTCGGAAAGATCGAAGCGACCGCCGGTCGCAAAACACCGGGCAGCCTCCGGAGAAACACTGCCGCGGCGGCCAGCGTTGCTCCGGTGGAACCGGCGGAGACCAGCGCGTCGGCTTCGCCCGCTCTCACCAGCCTCGCGGCCACCGCGATCGAAGCATCCGGCTTCTCCCTGATGGCTCGCGCCGGATCCTCGTGCATCTCGATCAGTTGTTGAGCCCCGACCACGGGGAGATCCGCTCCGAGCGCGGACAAGCGATCGGCAATGATCGAAGGTTCACCGACGAGAATCACTTCATGGCCGGCCGCGGCCGCGGCTACGCCACCGGCGATTATTTCGTCGGGGGCGTTGTCACCCCCCATCGCGTCGAGGGCTACACGGGCCATGGTCGGCAGGCTATTCGGTGTCGATAATCTCGCGACCGCGGTAGGTACCGCAGTTCGGGCAGGCGCGGTGCGGCAGCTTGGGGCTGTGGCACTGCGGGCAATTCGACGCGCCGGTACGATTCAGCTTCCACTGAGCTTTCCGCCGCCGCGTGCGAGAGCGCGACATCTTCTTCTTGGGCACCGCCATGGGCGCACTCCTTAGGTGTCCTGAGGGTCCAGCAGCTGCCGCAGGGCAGCAAGTGGGTGGTCCGACTCGTCAGTATGGCCGGAACACGGATTGGTATTCAAGTCGGTTCCGCACACAGTGCAAAGTCCTTTGCAGTCGGGCCGGCAGAGAGGGGCCAGCGGAAGGTCCAGCACGACCTCGTCTCGAACTGCCGGTTCGAGGTCGATCGTCCCGTCGGACTGGAGGCGGCGGCCGTCTTCGTCGGGCACCGCCTGGTAGACCTGCATCACATCGACCGACCGTTCATCGTCCCATTCGGATAGGCAGCGGTGACAGGTAAGGGTCGCTCGGAATGTCGCTCTGCCGTTGGCAACGACACCGTCGGACAAGGCCGAAACCCGCAACGTCAACCGGACGTCGTCATCGACCTGCCCGCTGTCGAGGTTCACCTCGACATGGCCTTGAACCCGGTATTCGCGGTGGTCCCCGGGCCGCAGTTCACCAACGGCGACGACGAACGGCGAGGGAACAGAGTCACCCGAAGCTCTACTCACTCAGGTACCTCTGGTGGAGCGGGACGCGCCCGATGGAACTCGGCTCTGGCCTCCCGGATCTGTTTGAGCAGGTTGGCGAAGAGTATCTCGAGATGCTGGAGCCGGTCCTCGGCAAAGTCCTCGGCCTCGAGGCGAATACGACGAGCATCCCCCTCGGCGTGACGGACCAGCGTGTTTGCCTCTTCGACGGCCTCGGCAAGAACGTGGGAATCGCTGACGAGTTCACTTGCGCGTTCTGTGGCCTCGCGGCGGATCTGCGCGGCCTTCTCCTGAGTCCGAGCGATGAAAGCCTCACGCTCGCGAATCATCCAGCGTGCCGTCCGTAACTCCTCGGGTAGTTCGGCCTTGACCTGCTGGAGCGCCCTGATCATTGCCTCTCGATCCAACCGGACCTGATCGGAGAGCGGAACGGACCGCGCCTGTTCAACACCCCGGATGAGGCCATCCAGGAGCTCGACCACGCCTGTCGGATCCGGAAGCTCGACCATCTCCTCAACTTCCCGGTCTTCTGGAATCTCATTCATCGCGGCATCTTTGCGTTGATCGCCCGCTGCACTTCGGCAGGCACCAGGCGGTCGGTGTTTCCACCCAATCTTGCCACTTCTTTCACGAGCGATGAGGAGATGTACCCATGTGAAGGGTTGGTGGCGACGAAACAGGTCTCGAGTCCCGACAGGTGATGATTCATCTGCGCCATCCGGAGTTCGCTGTCGAAATCGGCGACCCCGCGCAGCCCCTTGACGATCACATCGATCCCTCTTCCCACGGCGAAGTCGACGAGGAGCCCGTCGAAAGCCTCGACGCTGACCCGGTCGACGTCGCGGAAGACTTCCCGGAGTAGATCCACACGCTCTTCGGCGCCGAACATCGGGCTCTTGGAAGGATTGCCGATGACGCCGACCAAGACCTCGTCGAAGATGGCGACGGACCGCCGGATCACATCCACGTGCCCGTTGGTCGGCGGATCGAAACTGCCTGGGCAAAGTGCAATGGTCAAGGCATCTTCCTCTCGTATCGCCAGAGGCGAGTTCCTCCGTACCGGCGGGTATCGACCCTGCTCAGACCGGCCGGCGCATCCGGCTCGGCTTCACCGTCGGGACGGTGAAGAACGACGGTCCCTCCGACAGGAATCCTACCGGCGATGAGTGTCAGTATCTCACTTACGGAAGCAAGATCCAGTGCATACGGCGGGTCGACGAACACCAGGTCGAACTGATCTCCCGTTGACTTGAGGTATCTGACGACGTCTTCGGCGACGATTCGACCCCCGAGCCCCACCATCCCGATATTCTCCCGAAGGGCCTCGAGCGCGGGTCGTCCCTGCTCAACGAATACCGCCGAAGCGGCTCCCCTGCTGAGGGCCTCGAGACCGAGTGAACCGGAGCCTGCGTACAGGTCGAGCACCCGGCCGGCCCGAATGAGTTCGCCCAGCGAAGAGAAAAGGGCCTCCCGGGCGCGATCCATCATCGGCCTGGTGGCCATTCCCCTGGGGCTACGCAACCGGCGGCCGCGCGCTTGTCCGGCAATGATTCTCATGCGGGGCAAGGCTACTTGTCGGAACATCCAAACCTCCGTTGGCCGAGAGCCGTGCCTGCAATGGGATGGTCACGCGCGCCGTACTCGTCGGTGTGGGAACGGTCGCTGGTTGACGACCATCGCGCCGCGAGTCTCCTCCCTCTCCGTCGCTGTTCGTTCTCGACCGGCATTCGATCGAGAAACGGAAGAAGGGGGCGCGCCCGGCCGGACCGTCAGCTCGCCGGCTCGAATCGGCCGGACGGGTCCGGGCCGGCATCCTGTCTCAGGACACGAACAACCACTCGACGGCGTCCCCGAGCATCTCTCTGATCTCTTCTCTGATCTCCGGATGTGCGACTAGTTCAGGATCGCGGGCGACCAGATCGAAAGCCTCTCGCCGCGCCGCAATGAGTGTGTCGGTGTCCTTGAGGATGTCGGCGAGTCTCAGATCGGCCAGCCCGGACTGGCGGGTACCGAACACCGTTCCCTGCCCTCGAATCCGCAGATCCTCTTCGGCCAGCCTGAAGCCGTCGTTCGTGGAGACCATTGCCGCGATCCTTGCTTCGCCCTCGTCGGTGGTCGGGTCGGCCACGAGGATGCAGAAGGAGACATGATCTCCTCGCCCGACGCGGCCGCGCAACTGGTGAAGCTGGCTGAGTCCGAATCGATCGGCGTCCTGTATGACCATCATTGTCGCGTTCGGGATGTCGATACCGACCTCTATGACGGTTGTGGCCACCAGGATGTCGATCTGCCCTTCCCTGAAGCCCCTCATCACGGCTTCCTTCTCCCTCGACGGCAGCTGACCGTGCAGGAGCCCGAGCCGCAGATCGGGAAATACGCCTTGGAGACGTTCGTACTCGACGGTGGCGGAGGCAGCTTCGATCTTCTGACTGTCCTCGACCAGCGGGCACACGAAGAAGGCTTGCCGGCCCCGGGCGACTTGTTGCCGGACCTCCTCGTACACGCCCGACAGAGCCGCCGGATCAACGGCACGCGTCTCGACAGGTGTCCGACCGGGCGGCATCTCGTCGAGCACCGAGACATCGAGATCGCCGTAGAGGGTCATGGACAACGTACGCGGGATCGGCGTTGCGGTCATGATCAACAGATCGGGGTCTACGTCTACCGCCTTTTCCTTGAGGAGCACCCGCTGATGGACACCGAAACGGTGTTGCTCATCGACGACGGCCAACCCGAGGCGGTTGAAATGGACGCCTTCCTGTATCAAGGCATGGGTGCCGACCACCACGTCGATCTTCCCTTCACCTATCCAGCCGACGAGTTCTTCGCGTTTCGTTGTTCCCCGCGGCCTGAAGTTGACTTCCGCATGACTGGCGGTGAGCAGCGCCATGGATACCTGGTGTTCCCCCGGTTCCTCCACGAACAGCGAATCCATCCCAGTTCCGTCGCTCGTGGGCGGCTGCATTCCGGCCGACTCGATGAGACCCGAGATCCCCAGGAAGTGCTGCACGGCCAGCACCTCGGTAGGTGCCATGACCGCCGTTTGATAGCCGCTGCCCACGGCGGCCAACAGAGCGAACACCGCCACCAGCGTCTTGCCCGACCCAACTTCGCCCTGCAACAGCCGGTGCATCGGGTGTGGAGCTGCCAGATCATTGAGAATGTCGTAGACCGACTGGATTTGGGCGTTGGTCGGCGGAAACGGAAGGTGGTGGGCAAACGCCGATGCCAGTGGATTGGCCTCCCGCCCGGCCAGCCGGGTGCCGGGCGCGTTCGCATCCACGCCGGAGAGGAGGTGCCGGATTTCAGGCGGGTAGATTCCCTTTGCCCGGCCGCTCCCGGTCATCCTCTCCATTGCACTCATCAGTTCGCCGGTACTGCTCACCAGCTTCTCCGCCGAATCCAGGAGAGCACCGACGGCCATCGCGATCCGGCGGACCTCCTCGGCATCGCCTCGCCCCTCGGCCGCCACCGCCAGAAGGGCATCGGCCAGGTCGGGAACCTGCCCGGCCAGGGACTCGATCTTGGCGGCGTCATCGACTTCTCCCGAAGCCGAGGCAAGGAGCGTGGCGACGTTCCCATCGAGAGAAGCCGCGATTTCACCGATGAACTCCCCTGAGGCGCCCTCGTGCGCAATCCATTGCAGCTTCATCCGGGTTGCCACCAGCGACATGTGACGGCGCACGAGATGCGGGTTGACGCGATGGCTGAATCCCTGAGCTTGATCGATCATGCGGCGTTTGTTCAAAGCCAGCGCTACTTCGAGGCGGAACAGCTCATCGAAGACCAGACGGCGGCGGGCGGGCTGCACGTCCTCCATGGTCTCCGGGAAGTGCATGCCGGCTATGGCCAGGTCGCGGTCGATCAGGCCGAGGCGGACGACGAGGTCCGCCGGCAAAGGATCGAGCACCGGTCTCGAGCGCAACAGGGCATTGTGTACGGCACGGCGCATGTGGCCGGGTCCGACTTCCCCGATCGACGGGTGGATCGGAACGACACGTCCCGTCACCAATGATTCGAGGTCGCCGGTCAGCATGTCGACGGCAGGGCTGTTCATCTGCCGTCTGCCCTTTCTCGCTTCGAGCTTGCCGCTCACCGCAACTTCGGCACCCTCAGTGAGCTGGCGAGCACGAAACGCCTGGTTGAACCAAACGCACCGGAGGCTTCCTGTTTCATCGGCGAGGTCAGCCTCGACGATTGTCAGGTTGCGGCGCGGGCGACGCGTTGACACCCTGCCCACCCGGCCCATGACCGTCACCTCCTCGCCGACAGGCAGCGAGTCGATTGGAGTGACGGTGCTGCGGTCCAGGTATCGCCTGGGAGTGTGCAAGAGGAGGTCGGTGACAGAGGCGATACCTGCCTTCCGCAGGGATTGACCACGCTTCCCCGTCAAGCCCTTGACTTGCTCGACGGGGACCGACGTCAGGTAGGCGAGGCTTCGACCAGTCACTCCACGGAGAGATAGTAGGGGTAGAGCGGTTGACCACCGACGACCACCTCGATCTCGACATCCGGACGCTGCTCGGCAATCCAGCGCACGGCGGCTTCGGTGGCTTCCTCGAGCGCGCCTTCTCCGGTGATGAGCGTTACCAGCTCTCGTTCCGGATCGACCAGATGCTCCAGCAACCCGACCAGTGCTTGTGCGAGAGACTCAGAAGCAGATGTGATCTCTCCGTCGGCCAGGCCGAACCAGTCGTCTTTGCGGATTTCGCCGAAATCGACGACCGCGTTCCGTACCGCCCTCGTGACCTCACCGGTGATCACCGAGTCGGCTGCCGCTCTCATCCGGGCCACCAAGGCGTCGATGTCGGGAGCATTGGGCATGAAAGAGACCATTGCGGCCAGTCCCTGCGGCACCGACCGTGTCGGAACGACGTGGACCCGCTTCGTGCTGTGCGCATCGACCTGATCGGCCACCGGAATGATGTTCTTGTTGTTGGGCAGCAAGATCACCGTCCCTGCCGGCAGAGCTTCCACCACTTCGAGAAGGTCGGCTGTCGAGGGGTTCATCGTCTGTCCGCCCTGCACGATGCCGGATGCTCCGTTCGTCCGGAACAACTCGGCAATACCATCCCCTGCTGCCACCGGGACGACGGCGACGGGGGCGTTGAAGTACTCGCTGATCGGCTCGAAGCCGGGTGTGTGAAACGCACTCTCGCCGACCTGGTCCAGGAGGTCCGTGACACGAATGTCGCGAACGCGCCCGACATCGATTCCGGCCTCGATGGCCGCTCCGATGTGGTTGGTGTGAATGTGGCAGTTCCACATGCCATCTCCTCCGACGACCACAATCGAGTCTCCAAGCTCACCCCAACCGTCGCGAAAGCCGTCAACGCTCTCGGCTTCCAGGAAGAACATGACCTCATAGCGAAGATCACTCTCCTCCCGCTGTTTGTCCGCTCCTGCCGCTACCGCATCCACGAAGAGCCGGTCCGGAAAGACCACATCGGTACCCGTCACCTCTTCGAGGAAAGCGCCGATGAGGAGGAGCAATCCGGCGCCGCCGGCGTCCACCACTCCTGCTTGTTTGAGCACCGGCAGCAGTTCCGGAGTCTGCTCCAAGGCCAGCTCGGCACGTTCGTAGACGCGCTCCAGCAATGTGCTGAGATCCTCCTCGGCGGCAGGATCCGCATCTGCGGCAGCTTCCGCCGCCGCCCGGAGCACGGTCAGAATCGTTCCTTCCACCGGGCGCAACACTGCCTGATAGGCCGCCTCCGAAGCCAGGTCGAGTGCCTCGACTAGATCGGCGGAGCCGACATCCGACCGAGACCGGAATGTATCGGACAAGCCACGGAGAATCTGCGAGAGGATCACGCCGCTGTTGCCTCTTGCGCCCATCAGAGAGCCGTGGGCGATTGCCTGTGATACCTCGGCCATACTCTCCGCATCACCGATGGCATCGATCACCGACCCGACGGTGAGCCGCATGTTCGTACCGGTGTCGCCGTCCGGGACCGGGTAGACGTTCAGCCGGTTGAGAGCTTCGCGATGCTCCCCGAGCCGGTCGTAGTAGAGTTCGATTATCCGCTTGAGGCGGCCGGCATTTAGCCGCATAGAAAAGTCCCTAAGGTCAGATCGGCCGAGTATACGGTTTCCCGGCAGATCGCTCCGGTGCTAAGCTCCGGCGCCGTTCCCCAAAGGTTTACTGATGTCCTATCGCTGTGAAGTCTGCAACAAAGAACCGAGCTTCGGCAGGAAGGTCTCCTTCTCGCACAAGCGTTCCAACCGCCGCTGGACCCCCAATATCCAGCGTGTGCGCGTCAAGCACGGATCGAACACCAAACGAGTGCGGGTCTGCACCTCCTGCCTCAAAGCCGGCAAGGTCGAGAAGGCCTAGCCGACCATCATGCAGGGCGTCGTCAAGACATACGACACCGGCACCCAAACCGGCGTCATCGTCCTCGATCCCGAACGAGACGAGGTCTACCTGCGCCCCGGCTCACTGGAAGGCAGCATGTTTCGTTTCCTGCGGCAGGGCCAGCGCGTGACCTTCGACCTGGTCGAAGACGAAGACAAGAGTTTCGTCACCAACGTGCGCATCGGCCACGACGGGTATTGAGGCGTCCGCCGGTCGCTGCCGGCGACCGTCGGGGAACATCTGCCGATCAGCCGAGAACGCTGTCGAAGGCATTCATCGATGATCGGAGATGGCCGAGAGTCGCCTCGGCTGCTGCTTCCGGGTCACGGTTCTGAATCGCGGTCAGGATTGCCCCATGACCCTCATTGGCTTCGCTCAGCAGACTTGGAGCTTCCAGGGCGACCCCGACGTACATCACCGATGCATCTTGCAGGGTCCGGATGATCCCGGCGATGCGCGGTGAGAGGCTGGTCTCGTAGATTCCCATGTGGAACTCGCGGTTGAACTGAACCCAGCGTGCCGGGCTGGTCTCCTCCAGCATTAGCTGGTGAAGGCGCTCCAGACGTTCGAGGTGCTCGGGGGTGACTCGTTCGACAGCCTTGCGGATCGCCATCGGCTCGAGGAGCATCCTGACCTCGTAGATCTCCTTGAACTCCAGGAGGCTCAGCTCCTGGACCACTGCGCCGCGATGCGGATCGAATCTCACCAGCCCTTCGGATGCGAGATCACGCAGGGCTTCGCGCACGGGAGTAGTGCTCACCTCCATCATCTCCGCGAGGTCGGATTGAACGAGCCGGGAACCGGAGGGAAGCTCGCCGGCGAGAATCTTGTCGCGCATGAGTTCGAGAACGAGCTCATGAGTAGTGCGGCGAGCATCCGAAATCGACCGGGCATTCGCCACGACGGGCTCCATCGAGTCTTTCACTCCACGCTCCCTTCGACTCTTCCCATTGCCATACCTTCCATTCCGTCTCCGCGCACAAAACCCGCATGCTCTGAACAGGTTCCGGGCAACGCGATTCGAACGTCTGTGCCCGGATCTACCCAGCGGAGCCCTCGCTCAACCAAGCTAAATCGCCGTAGAACATCGTGATCGCGGCCGGTCACAACACTCAGTGATCTGATATCCTACAGGATGCAGGATGGAACGTCGGCCGGAAACGAGGAGCATCATGTCAGAGGGTCCCTGGAAGTCAGATCTGTTCTTCTCCAGCCCATGGAACTACTTGCCGGAGGTCACGGATTCGTTCCAACTCCCGGACAAGATTCAAATACATGATGTCACCCTGCGTGACGGCGAACAGCAAGCGGGTGTGGAGTTCACGGCCGACGAGAAGGTCCGGATCGCCGAAGCACTGTCGGAGGCAGGCATCCACCGGATCGAGGCGGGCCTTCCGGCTGTGTCCCCTTCTGACACCGAGGCCGTGAAGAGGATTGCGGCGGCAGGATTGGACGCAGAGATCTATGCGTTTTCCCGTTGCATGGTGAGCGACGTCGAACTGGCACTCGAGTGCGGAGTTTCCGGCGTGATCATGGAGGTGCCGGCGAGCCACCATGTGATCGAGAAGGCCTACCGGTGGCCGCTCGAACGGGCAATCGAGGCTTCGATAGAGTCGACGCTCTTCGCACACGAGAACGGTTTGAAAGTCACCTTCTTCCCGATCGACGCCACCCGCGCCACGATGACGGACCTGCTGGACGATCTCGAGGCCGTGGCGACGAACGGCTACGTGGACAACATAGGTCTCGTGGACACGTTCGGTGTGTGCTCGCCCCATGCCATCACCTACTACACACGTCGCGTGAGGGAACGACTGAAGGTTCCGGTCGAAACACACTTCCACATGGACTTCGGCATGGGTGTCGCCAACACGATCCTGGCAGCCGGGGAAGGTGCCTCGGTGCTGCAGACCACAGTCAGCGGCATAGGTGAGCGGGCAGGCAATGCCCCGACAGAGGAAACAGTCCTGGCGCTCCTGACGATGTACGGGATGGACCTCGGGATCAAGACGGAGAAGTTCACGGAGATTGCCCGTCTGGTGGCCGAACTCTCGGGAGTTCACCAACCGGCGAACCGGCCGGTGACCGGCGAGAAACTGTTCAACGTCGAATCTGGAATCATCACCACCTGGCTCAAGAACGTCGGGGACGATCTCACCGAACCCTTCCCCTACCGGCCCGAACTGGTCGGACAACCTCAACCCGAATCGGTACTCGGCAAAGGGTCGGGCCTCGACTCGGTGGCCATCTGGCTGGGCAAGAACGGGATCAACGACGCAGAGACGTCCCAGATCGAGGCCATCCTCTCCGAGGTCAAGGGAAAGTCGCTGGCCAAGAAGGGACTGCTCGACAACGACGAGTTCCTCGACATCGTCCGCGAGGTGCTGCCGGACCGGGTATAACGACGGCGCCGCGGGCAACCCGAAACCCAACACGGCCGCGGCATTGCATGCCGCGGCCGTCCTAATTCAGCCCGAGGATCTCAACCGTCGATTCTCCGGACCGGATACGGGCCATCCAGTTTCGCTCCTGGGCTGCCAAACGTTCGACCGCACTCAACGCCTCCGCCGTGTCTTGGACCGGAACGACTGTGACTCCATCGGCGTCCCCGACGACCATGTCGCCGGGGTTGACCACGACACCTCCACACTGGATCGGAACACCGTGAGCGCCCCGGAATCCTTTGTGAGGGCCTGCCGGGCAAGTCGCCCTGGCGAAGACCGGAAACTCCAACGAGGAGATTTCGTCGATGTCTCGAACGGCGCCGTCTATGACCACACCGACTAATCCCCGCTCGATCGCCGCCACGGTCATGACCGCGCCCCAAACCGCCCGGGCTGTGCCCCCCTGCGCGTCCACGACGAGGACGGATCCGGGCCTTGCCTCCACCAGCGCTCTGTGGATGGTCGACGAGTCTCCGATGCCCGTGGTGACTGTGTGAGCCGGACCGGCGAGCCGCTTGCCGCTCAGGCGCCGTATGCCGCCGTCCATCGCGCCCATCCGACCAACGACATCTGAGAGGTTGGCAGTGGCAATCCCGATCCACGCGTCGGGATCGAAGCCGTCCGGCGGAGTCAATCGTTCTCCCTGCTGCGCACGACTGCACCGAGACAGGAAACATCGAGATCGCCGAAACCGAGCTCCAACCCGGCCCGAGTTAGTTCTCGGACGGCCTCCACGACACCACCCGGCCCGAACTCCTCGCCGACCAGTTCCATGTCTTTCGCAGCCTGACGAAGCGAGAATCCCCCGGAAGGTGCGTCACCGGCTATGGAGTCGGCTCGGGCGGCGGCGAGGGGGGAGATCCGCTCGATGACGGAAGCGAAGGTCGGGATATCCAGATTGGGCTCGCGTTCGCGAACCCACGACAGGCTCTCGGCTGCGGCGGCGATCACGGAAACCAGAAAGCCGTTCACACCCAGCTTCGCGACCGATCCGCTGCCGATCGGGCCGAACACCACCGTCCGTTTCGCTATCGCGTCGAACAGGCTCTGGTATCGGTCGAACAACGCCTGGTCTCCGCCGCCGAGGATCGTGAGCTGCGCGTTCTCGGCAGGCTTCACAGAACCGCTGACCGGCGCGTCGAGAAACTCGAACCCGGCCCCGACCACGCGTTCGGCGAGGCCCTCGGCAGCAGCTGGTCCAACAGTGGAAGACTGGATCAAGACCGATCCCGGTCTTGCTCCGCTTGCCCACCCGCCATCTCCAAACACGACCTCCTCGACTGCATCGGCGGCCGAAACCATCACAAACGCCACTCCGGAATGCTCGGCGACGGCCTTCGGGGAATCGACGAGGTCGACGCCGTCGGGCGCCTCGACCGGCGATCGGTTCCAGGCGAACACACGATGCCCCGATCGAGCGAGGTTGGCGGCCATCGGCCGTCCCATCGCGCCTAGTCCCATGAATCCAACATCCATGCCAAGTCTCCTTCAGTAGCGGCCGGGCAACAACGTCGGCCGGTGCCCCGGCGAAGAGCCTCGGGTTGCCGAGCCTGTGCTCCCGAGCCTATCTCCAACTTCACCCGACCGGCGGCGGACCGCGCTGCCGGACCTACGGAGCAACCACCCGGTTGCGAAGCCTTCCCAGGCCCTCCACCTCGCATTCGACCACGTCACCGGGCCGGAGGAAACGAGGCGGATCCATGACGAAACCGACGCCGTGCGGAGTCCCGGTCAACAGCACATCTCCGGGCTCGAGTGTCATGCCCCTGGCGAGGAAATGGATCAGGTGATCGACGGGGAACAGCATCTCGCTGGTGGAGGAGTCTTGTCGAACTTCCCCATTGACCAGGGTCCTTATGCCGAGCGCCTGAGGATCCGGCACTTCGTCGGCCGTGGTGATCCACGGCCCGATTGGACAATAGGTATCGAAGCTCTTCGATCGGACCAGCTGACCGTCGGACTTCATGCAATCTCGCGCCGTCACGTCGTTCGCCACGGTGTAGCCGAAGACCGACCGAAGGGCTTCGCCCTTGGCGATGCCTTTGGTGCGGGTTCCGATGATCGCGGTTAGCTCGGTCTCATAGTCGGCCATGGCGGTCATCTGTGCGTCGACGACTATGTCATCGGTCGGACCCGTCAGTGAAGTGTTGGCCTTCATGAACAGGATCGGGTTCACCGGCGGTTTCGAGTTGGTCTCGCGTATGTGATCCGAGTAGTTGAGACCGATCGCCATCAACTTGCCCGGCGCGACGACCGGAGCAAGGAACACAGGATCGACGGCACCTCCTCCGAGCGCCGCGACGTCCAGCGCAGCAAGAGCCTCTGCCGCAGCTACCAGTTCCGGCGTGGTAGCCACATCGATTCCCAAAGACCCGAGGTCGAGCCATGAATCGTCTCCACACCGGACTGCATAGGCAGGGCCGGAAGGCCCGGCTATTCGAGCAATTTTCATGGTTCTATTCCTTTCGGATCAGCCTGTTCCCTGGATCTCGAAGATCTCCGACTTGTGCCAGAACAGCAGCTTCCTCTCGGTCCAGGCCACGAGGCCGAACAAGAGAAGGCCGATTATCCCGAGATAGACGATCAGGGCGAATACACGGTCAATCCTCAACGTTTGCGCGCTGAAGCGAATCAGCTCACCCAATCCATGGCCCCCACCCAGGTATTCACCGACCACCGCCCCGACCACAGAGAACACCGCGGCAGTCTTGAGGCCGGCGAAGATGAACGGCAATGCGGAAGGCAGTTTCAACTTGCGCAACGTTTGCCATCTGGTCGAGTCCATCGATTGGAACAGCATCAGGGATTCCGACTCAACCGCCGCCAGACCGGCCGCCGTATCGACAATCACGGGGAAGAAAGCGATGAACGCCGCCATGACAATCTTCGAGTTGACGCCAAACCCGAACCAGGCCACGAAAACCGGGGCGAAAGCGACCTTCGGAAGTGCGTTGAACGAAACCAGGTAGGGCATGACCGCTCGCCGCCCCAACCGGGTTTCGCCGACGACTACCCCGAGAAGGAAGCCGAGGGTCGCAGCAGACAGAAATCCCCAAATCACCTCCTGGGAGGTGATCCAGAGTCCTTCGGCGACATGCCCACCGGTAAAGATGTTCTTGGTCGTATCCCACAGTTCCTCGAACATATCAACCGGTCCGGGGAAGAGTATCTTGGTGCGCTCCGGCATCTGGCCGGAGACCAGCCACCAGATTCCCATCATGGCGAACCCCAAAACGGTGATCGAAACCCACTGGGGCACCCGGTCGATCCACTTGCCCGAATACCAGAGTTCCTCTGCGTCGGACATCTCGCTGGGAGCGCCGAGTATTTCAGTCTTCTGACTCATGCCAGGCCTCCGCCGTTCATGCCCATGTCGAGACTCGCACGGACCTTCCGCACCAATGCACCAAACTCCGGGGTGGTCATCATGTCGAGTGTGCGCGGGCGTGGGAGGTCCACTTCCACGATGGTGTCGATCCGCCCGGGACGGGCGGACATGACGAACACCTGGTCGGCCAGGAAAACCGCCTCGGGAATCGCATGCGTGACCATGAATGAAGTGGCTTCACGCTCCAGGCAAATCCGCTGCAACTCGACGTTCATGTACTCACGGGTCAACTCGTCAAGCGCACCGAAAGGCTCGTCGAGCAGCAGTATCGCCGGCCCGGTTACGAGCATCCGGCAAATGGCGACTCTCTGCGCCATTCCCCCCGACAGCTCGAACGGACGCACCTCGTCGAATCCCTTGAGTCCTACCAGCTCCAGTAGGTTGAGAGCATCTTCGGATCTCGCTTTCGCCTCCGCCGCGCCCGATCTGATCTCGATCGGCAACAGCACATTGTCGAGCGATGTCCGCCAGGGCAGCAGCGTCGGCTGCTGGAACATGATCCCGATGTCCTGGCGGGGGCCGGTAACCGGCTCGCCGTTGAGCAGGATCTCCCCGGAGGTCGCCGGTATCAGCCCGGCCATGATCTTCAGGAGGGTCGACTTCCCGCAGCCGCTGGGGCCGATGACACTGGTGAAAGTGCCGTGGCGAAGAGTGACATCGACATTGTCGAGGGCCTTCAAGCCGCGTTTGTGAAACGTCTTGTTGAGTTTGGTGATCCTGACGACTTCATCGTTGATCGGGCGGGACTCCTGTCCCGCCCGATCAACCGAATCGGTTGATTCGATCATCCTGAATCAGCTACCGGCGTTCGCGTGAGCCTTCTCAACGTACTCATTCGTGAAGGCGGAGCTGACGTCGGGCAGTTCGGCGAGCGTGCCGTCGTCGACGAGACTCTGCCCCCAGTCGGCCCATGCCTGCGGATCATACGTGCCCCACGGCAGCCCACCCAGCGGTTTGCTGACCACGAGAGTCAGATCCAGCAGCGCTCGAGCAAGCTCGGGATCGGTTGCCTCTTCCGGGTTCATCTTGGCACAGTCGGCCTCTGCGGCATCCGGGTTGGCCTCGGCAAAGAGGGCACCCTTGACCAGTCCGTTGACGAAACCCTGAACCAGATCGGGATCGGAGTCGATCAGCTGCTGGGTCGTTGCGTATCCGTTTCCGAACACGGTCTTGTACTCCGGAGGAGTGATCTCGAGCAACGGCAATCCGCGAGCTTCAATGATGGCCATGTCGGGCACTGCGGCGGCGTAGGCTTCGATTTCACCGCGCTCAAAGGCTGCCGTGGCCGGGCCGCCGTCTCCGACGGGTAGGAACTCGAAATCGACGCCCTCTTCGAGACCGGCTGCGACGAGGATCGGGCGCACGAAAGTGACTTCCGAGCCTTCTGCGGTTCCCACTCCGATGACCGTCGGTCCGTCGGTGCCTTTCAGATCGGCCGGCACCTTGTAGTCGGAGTCCTCGAGTACCACTAGTCCGAAGAGTGCCTGGGCGAACCCGTTGTAAATGGCAACGGCGTCTCCACCCTCTGCCCGGGCGGCGAGCACCGGTCCGGGTCCGGGAATGCCGAACTCCGCCTGGCCGGCGGCCATAGCTTGCAGGACCGCGCCTGATCCGTCAACGGCTTCGAACGAGGCGTCGATGCCCTCCTCCTCGAGGAATCCCTGATAAATGGCAGAGCACAGCTGGAACCAGATCACCGCGGAAGGATTCGGCGCCAGAACGGTGACTTCGGTCAAGTCGGCTGCGGCGGCCGTTGTGGCGGTGTCTCCTGCCCCGGTTGTGGACGTGTCGTCGGAGCCCCCGCATGCGGCCACCACCAGAGCCAGCACGATGAGCACAACGGTCAGTGAACGCTTGCGAAACATCCTTACCTCCAAGTCAGGCTTTCGCCATGAGTTTCCCATTTGGGCAGTCGTAGACGGTCGATCTGCTCTGCCACGCCCAACATCCTACATCATATGCGATGTAGGATGCTTGGAGATGAGACTGATTTCCTATGAACATGCCGGGGCGCGAGCGGTCGGAGCCATCGTTGGCGACGAGGTCGTCGATCTCAGTTCCACCGGACTCGTCCCCACGGACATGGTCGATGCTATTGCCGGGTGGTCGCTCGAATCCGCCCTGGAAGCAGTCCGGCAAGGCCCCCGACGGCCCCTGTCGACGGTCCGGATACTCGCCCCGCTGCAAATGAGAAAGAACGTCATCGCGGTCGGCCGGAACTACCGCGATCACGCGAAGGAGTTCTCGGATTCCGGATTCGACGCCTCGGAAAAGCAGATGATTCCCGACAATCCGGTCGTCTTCACCAAGTCACCTACCTCGGTGATAGGGCAGGACGAGCCGATCGTCCTCGCCAACGACCCCACCGGAACGACCGACTACGAGGGCGAGATGGCTGTGGTCATCGGTCGCCGCGCGAAAAACGTGTCTGAGGATGATGCTCTCTCGTGCGTGTTCGGATGGACGATCGTCAACGACGTAACCGCCCGGGACCTTCAGAAGCGCCACGTCCAGTGGTTCATCGGAAAGAGCCCCGACACGTTCTGCCCCATGGGTCCGTGCATAACCACCCGCGACGAACTCCCGGATATCCGTTCATCCTGGATGCGTACGCGTGTGAACGGTGAACTCCGTCAGGAGGCCCCCATCTCGGCGCTGATCTTCGATACCGAGTCGCTCATCGTCACCCTGTCGTCCGTCATGACGCTGGAACCGGGAGATGTCATCGCTACCGGAACCGGTCTGGGCGTCGGAATCGGATTCGACCCCCCGCGCTACCTGGCCGGAGGCGATGTCGTCGAGATCTCCATCGATGGCATCGGCACGCTCCGTAATCCAGTCGAATAAGCCCTCGTCCGCGATCGTTCGTTCCCGCGGGCGCATAGGGTGGGATGCATCCGAATCACAGAGAGGTCATGATCATGGGACGATTCGCCATCAAGACTCCCCCACAGCATGTGAGCTGGGACGACACGCTGGCCGTGTGGAAGGAAGCAGATCAGATAGACCTGTTCGAGTCGGCCTGGGTCTTTGACCACCTCTACCCCATCGCCGGTGACCCTCATGGCCCCTGCCTCGAAGCATGGGTCACTCTCACGGCGCTCGCCCGTGCCACCTCCCGGATCCGGGTGGGAACGATGGTGCACGGCATGCACTTCCGGCATCCGGCCGTCACCGCCAAGATGGCGGCGACGCTCGATATCGTGTCCGGTGGTCGTCTCAATCTCGGGCTCGGCGCCGGCTGGTTTCAGACCGAGGTCGACGCCTACGGTCTCGAGCTCGGAACCATCAAGGAGCGTATGGATCGATTCGAGGAGGGGGTGGAGGTAATCGCTCGCTTGTTGTCGGACCGTTCCCTCGACTTCGAAGGCGACTATTACACGTTCACCGATGCCCACTGCGAGCCGAAAGGCCCGCAGAGCCCGCGTCCGCCGATCGCCATCGGCGGCGGCGGGGAACGCCGGACCCTGAGGACCGTTGCGAAGTGGGCCGACATCTGGGATGCACTGAGGATCGAGCCCGATGCCTGGAGCCACAAGAACGACGTTCTCCTCTCACACTGTGAGGCCGTGGGACGCGACGCCGACGAGATTACGCGCAGCGCCCACGTCTTCACCCCCGCCGATGCGGATCCGAATGCCCTGGCCGACCAGGCTGCACGATTGTTCGAGACCGGTCTGGACATGGCGGTCTTCAGCCTGAGGGCACCGTTCGACCCCGGAATGGTGCAGCCGCTGGCGGAGGCGTTGCAGCAGGTATGACACAGGCCGATTGGTCATCCCCACCATCGTGGAGTCGCCGCAGCACAGGCATGGTGCTTCGCTCCTGACTTGGCGTCCGGGAACGAAGCCGACGTGCCACGCCGCAAAGAACTCGCCGTTCCTGTCGTCTGGATGGAGATTGCGAGTGAGCAGAATCTCGCCCCGGTCGATTATCACCGCCTTGGCGGCAAGGCGCATCGAAGGGACACCCTCGTTCATCAGGACTCTCAACCACGGTGGTCCGATGACGAGTTGGTCGTCCCGGAGGGCGGGCGATGCATGCGGAAGGGGTACTCACCTACACGTGAATGCCGTCCTCCCCGACCGACCAGACCCCAATCACACCGAGGGCCCGGGCGAACCCGGGCCCTGCGCTGGAAACTGATGCCGGCTAGAGGTTCACCACCGGACAGGTGAGCGTCCGGGTGATCCCTTCGATGGCCTGAATGCGTGCTACAACGAGTTTCCCGAGTTGGTCGACATCGCCGGCAGATGCCCTGACGACAACGTCATATGGGCCGGTCACGTCATCTGCGGATTCGACACCCGGAATCTTGCGCGCTTCCTCGGCTACCGAGGCTGCTTTGCCGACCTCGGTCTGGATCAGCACGTACGCTAGAACCACGGACCCCTCCTTCTGTCTGGGTTGCTTCGGAGAATACCATCCGTGATCAACCAAGTTTGGATGAAATCGAAGACGCACTCCGCAATGCGACCCCGTCGGCTCCGGCGGTCGTGAAGGCGACAGCCGGTGACTGTTCTGCTTCCGTCAGCATGTCGCGCAGGAGCCGGATCCGGCTCACTCCTGCTTCTGCCCACAGGTATGCAGAGAGACTGCCCGGAATGGTGTTTATCTCGTTCACATAGAGCTTGTCGCCGTCTTGGAGGAAATCGATCCGAGCCACAGATCGAGTGCGGACCAGGCCGGCGACGACGGCCGACATCGAACGGATCGACTCAGCCAACTCGGCCGGAATGTCAGCGGGGATCTCACGGGCGGAACCGTCGAGCCCGCCGCCGGAGAGGTACTTCTGCCGGTAGTCGTAGATGCGTGCCGTGTCATCCGGTCGAATCGGCGCTTCGATCGGGGAGAGCTCGAACTGCGGGAATGTACGAACCGAGATGTTGAGGTCCCTGCTGTCGGGCAAGAACGGCTCGACGACTGCCCCCCTTCGCATGTGCGAAGACGATGCCGACAGCGCCTGAGCAGTTGCCCAGTCTTCCACTACCTCTATACCGATGGACGAGCCACCGAAGCGCGGCTTGGCAATATAGGGACCGTCGAAAGCCGGGGCTCGACCCGGACCGACGAGCGCCCGGGGCAGTGTCGGCAGCCCGGCCGCCGCCACCACCGCTCCAAAAGCGAACTTGTCCATCCCGAGGACCGAACCGGCCGCGTCTGGACCGGTGTACCGGATCCCGGCGAGGTCTAGCGCACCCTGAAGGGTCCCATCCTCACCCGGGCCTCCGTGACAACAGTTGACGACGGCCGAAGGCGCCAGCGCCTTCTTCTTGAGGAAGAACCCCCCTCCCGGAGCAGCCTCGAACCGGAGCTGCCTTGCCTTGACCGGGACCCCGTCCGCGAAGTCTGCGGCTTCCATACCCGCATCGACCAGGTGCCAATCGGCGGCCTTGGACCAGTAGATAGCGTCCACTGCCATCCCCGCCCCGGTCAACGTTCGTGCTGCCTGCAGGCCGGTCAGAATGCTGATGTCGTGTTCCGGCGAAGGTCCACCAAACAAGACGGCCGGTCTGCTCATGGCTTGCTCCTCATTACGGGTAGTGGTCCGGCAAGTCGTTCTCGTAGAGAACGACATCCCCCAGACCGAGGTGTGTACGCACCCATTCGACTGCTTGCGATCGGGAATCGACCACGATAACGGATGCAGCACCTCCGGCGGTACCGCGCAGCAACGCCCGACGGTTGGTGCGACCCACGATGAGGATGTCCGTGGCGATCCCTGCCGCGTGTGCCGCCATCTCCGTATTCGCTTTCGCCTGGGCCGCCCCGAGCTCCACCATGCCCGGAGTCACCAGCACCCGTCGCGCACCGGACCCCAACTCCCCCAGCATCGCCAATCCTGCCTTCGCGCCGGCCGGGTTCGAGTTGTAGGTGTCGTCGATGATCGTGAACCCGAGTTCGCTCTGCGACACGGTCTGACGATGTGCCGGCCGGCCGGCTCGGACCAGAGAGGAAGCGATCGAGTTCTGATCGAATCCAAGAGCCACGGCGGCCCCGATCGCGCAGGCCACATTGGTTGCAAATGCCGGCGGTGGATCAAGAGCGGTCACGAAAGCCCCACCGATCCAGACCTCCTGTCTTCCGGCCTCCTCCCGCACACAGACATCGGCGCTCGAGTCCTTCGCGGAACATCTGATCACCCGACGTTCACCTGCCAGCCGATCCGCCAGCCCGGCCAATAGCTCGTCGTCGATGTTGAGCACCGCAACCCGCGCTCCTGCGACGATCTCCGCTTTCGCTTGCAATGTTCGCTCCAGGGACCCGAAACGCTCGAGGTGGACGGGCCCGATCGCGGTGATAACGCCGACTTCCGGAGGAATCCACGAACACAGCGCGGCGATTTCTCCCGGACCGTAGGTCCCCATCTCCGCCACGAAAACCTCAGTGCCGGGGGTGAGATGCTCGTTGATGGTGCGGGCCAAACCCATGGCGTTGTTGAAGCTCGCCGGGCTCACAACGGTCTGAAAACCGCTGTCCAACAGCAGCCTGGCGTACTCCTTGGTCGTGGTCTTGCCATACGAGCCGGTGATCGCCAGGACCCGTGGACCGATCGACACCAGCTTGCTCCCGGCCTGCTCGATCCAGCGCTTGCCGAGAACGGCTTCGATAGGAGTCGCCGCAGCAAGAGCCAGATCAACCAGAATCGGCATCAGGAAGGCCGACACGGCCCCGGCGACCGCCGCGCGACCCGAAGCCGCCCCGGCGGCGGCCACGATCAGCGTCAGCAGGCCGGTGACGAAGGCGAGGCGGCGGAGGCGACCCGTCCAGCGAAGCGGCGCCGTGGTGCCGCGTAGACCCAACCCGAGCGGTCCCAGCGCGCCTGCCGCGACCGGGAAAACCGCCAACCAGTCCCACCAGGGCGAGCCGGCCAATCCGGCGATGCCGGCGAGGACCAGAGCCAGGTTCCCGAGACCTGTTCCTGCCCACCAGCGAACGGCAAAGCGCATACTCGATCCCGCGATGTAGTGCTCACGCTGGGCAACCCGCAAGAATCTGAGCGAGGCAGGAACCGCGGCGGCGAGGCCCAGCAGGAGCAGCGCCCACGTCACTTCAGCAGTCCGTCGATGGCAGCCCTCAACCGATCGGGATGAGAGAGGTGGACGTCATGGCCGGCACCGGCGACCACGTCGAGGGTCACATCGGCAATGGCGTCGACCGCGCTTCTGGCCACCGCCGGCGGCACTGCGGCATCATCCGCGCCCCACACCAGTCTCACGGGACACGTGAGACGTGCCAGTTCGCTCTCATAGCTCTCGTTGACGACCTTGACCAGTACGTCGCGCATGACCCCGGTCGCTGCTCGATAGTCGGCGGAACCGAACCGGCGACGGGCCCGCTCCAGCCGCTCATCCGAAATGAGGCCTGCCTTGCGGGCGCTCCGAATCAGACGATATCGCCACGGAATGCTCGCGGCAGGGCGCTCCCGGCGAACCAGGGGCACGCCGACCAGTACGAGGCCGGAAACAGCATCGGGGAGCGCGGCCGCCAGAGCCACCGCGACCCGGCCACCGAACGAATGTCCGACAACGACCGGCGGCGCGTCGAACTCACCGAGCACGTCCTCGATCAGCCCTGCATATCCGGCAGCTCCGACCGGATGCTCGGGAGCCGGTGACGCACCAAAGCCGGGAAGATCGAGCGCAATCGCCTCATAACCCTGCAACAGACCATCGAAATCGGCCCGCGTTCGTCCCCATCCGTGCAGTGCGAGAACTTGCAGCGGGCCTTCTCCGTGCCGCACGCCGAAGAGAGCTCCATAGGCACGTAGCGTCATCGGAAGCCCGACGATCCGAGATCGGTCATGGCGCGGAGATTACCCTGACCGTCGTGACCATCCCTTCAATCAACGAACTGCGCTCGACGAGAGCGGCGATGGCTGCCTCCAGGGGCCGGGTCGTCAAACTCGCTCTTCGCGCCGGATGGCTCATGCTCGCCGGGTTTCTGTTCGCCTCTTGGCGGATCGGGGAAATCGGGGACATACGCGCATGGGCTCCGTTGGCGGCAATCGCGGTGGTTCTCGCGGCGCTGGCCATCCCCAACTGGGAGCTGACGCTCCGCCGCGGCTCCGGAGACCTGCTGCTGATACTGGGCGTGATCACAATCGGGTCTGCGATGAGCATCATGGCGACCATCCCGGCCTTCGCTTCGTTCGTTCTCATCGGCTATTTCGGCGTAGTGGCGCTCATGGCGGCACTCTCTCACTGGGTCGTTCCGCTGGTGACGGCATTGGTACTGATCGCAACGAACTTCATCGCCCGGGCCGCCTTCGATCGCCTGCCGACCGCCGAAGACATAGTGGTCCCGACAATCACCCTGGTCGTCGTTGCGATAGCCACCGCCGCTATCACAAACGAGCTGCGTCGGGAGATTGGCGTCGGAATCCGGAGACAGCAAGAACTCGAAGCCAGGGAGCGAGACCTCGAGCGCCTCTATGAGGTATCTCGAACGCTGGCCGCCGGCGATTCGCTGACGCGGGTTCTTCCCGAGCTCGTCGGCAAGATAGCCACCCACCTCCAGGCCGAAGTCGGGGTCGTATTGCTTCACGATCGAGACCGGGCCGCTCTTGAAGTGGTGAGCCCCATCTGGGCGGCGGGGCATACCCTGGAAGTGAACGGCTACCTACTCCCTCTGCGGCGAAGAGGCGACATAGAGCAAACGTTCGTGTCCGGACAGGCGCGCCGGTTCGGCCAGAGCGACGCCAACACTGCCAACCACCTTCTGAACGAGCTCGGCGTCGAGCACGCCCTCGCGGTCCCGCTCAAGGTAGAGAACCGGACGATGGGGGTCATGATGGTGGCGGACCGCACGGACGGAGCGCCGTTCACAGACGAGGACCTCGAAGTTCTCACCTCTCTGTCGGCCCCTGCCGCACTGGTTCTCGCCCACCTCGGCCGCTTCGAGGAGGCGGCCGAAACCGGCCGCCGGATGGAGGAACTCGCCCAACTCAAATCTGATTTCGTTTCGGTCGTATCGCATGAGTTGCGGACCCCGCTGACAAGCATCATCGGCTCGCTCGACACAATTGCCAGACCCGAACTCGCTCCTCAGAGCAGCAGCGCACTCAGCTTGCTCGACTCGGCCCGCAATCAGGCAGCTCGCCTCCGCCTCCTGATCGAGAACCTGCTGATGACCTCCCGCATCGACAACCAGGCCCTGCCCCAGCACCCGGCCGAGATAGACCTCGAACCCTTCATAAGGGGTGTCATCGAGGAGATCCCCGAGGCACCCGAGCACGTCGCCCTTCGGGTCGCCGGTTCGATCAGTCTGAGGGTCGATCCGGATCACCTCGGACGGGTAGTCATCAATCTGGTCCAGAACGCACTGAAGTATGCGCCCGGCGCCCCCATCGAACTCTCCGCCGTAGTCGCAGCTGATCGGATTGAAATCAGCGTCGTCGACCATGGTCCCGGGATCTCACCCGACATGCGCGCCAAGGTGTTCGAACCCTTCACCCAACTGGAGCCGGCGGCGACGAGATCACGCAGCGGGACCGGGCTGGGTCTGGCCATTGTCAAGGGTCTGGCCGAATCGATGGGTGGATCGGTGCGTCTCGAGGAGACGCCGGGCGGAGGGGCGACCTTCGTCGTCGATTTGCCGCTCCGCCCCCGGTCGGTACCGCGTTCTTCGGACCACGGGGAACTGGATTACTCCCGGAGCCCCGCCGCCACGGAATGAAAGCCGCCATCGACGTGAACGACCTCCCCCGTCGTCATCGGCGTCCAATCGGAGAGGAGCAGCGCCACCATCTGCGCGACCGGAGTCGGATCCGATGAATCCCACTCGATGGGCGATCGCTGCTGCCAGGCTTTCTCGAGAGACTGGAATCCGGGTATCGACTTGGCAGCGATCGTTGACAACGGACCGGCCGAAACAGCATTGACACGGATCCTGTCGGCGCCGAGGTCGCGGGCCAGGTAGCGGGTTACGGACTGGAGTGCTGACTTCGCAACACCCATCCAGTCGTAGATCGGCCATGCCTGCGAATTGTCGAAATCCAGAGCGACCAGAGCTCCCCCGCCGGCCGACCTCATCAGCGGTGCCAGACCCACCGCCAGTGTCTTGTAAGAGAAGGCTGAGGTACGAAAAGCCGTAACGGCACTCTCCACAGGCGTGTTGAGGAAGTTGCCGCCAAGCGCATCCTGCGGTGCGAACGCAATGGCGTGAAGCGCTCCGTCGACGACACCCCAACGTGAGTGGAGATCGGCGGCAAGCGCATCCATATGCGACTGGTCGTTTATGTCGAGTTCGAGAACATCGGCAGCCTTGGGAAGGCGCTTGGAAGCTCGTTCCGTCAATCGCATACCGCGTCCGAAGCCCGTCAGCACGATCTCGGCTCCCTCTTCCTGAGCAATGCGCGCTGCATGCCAGGCGATTGACGTATCGGTTACGACTCCGGTAATGACGAGTTTCTTTCCCTCTAGCAGCATGCCTCTCCTATCCACCAAAGTCCGTGCCGATATTGGCGACTGCGCGGAAGCCGGCACCCATCAGAAACAGCAGGAGCAACCCCCAGGCCAGAGCAGCACGTTTCTCGATCTCGGCGCGATATATGTAGGCAAACGCCACCGTCGCGGCGATGATCATTCCGTAGAAGAGGTGTCCCGACCCCGGTTCGCCCTCGCCGGCGAAGAGCACCAAACCGACTGCACCTTGCGCGAGCATCACCGCGACCGCCACAAGCGAGGCCCGCTTGAACAACGGTCCTGGTTGGCGCTTGATAGCGGCAAGAAAGAGACCCCATATCCCGGTCGCCCCGGTCAATCCGATCGCGATCCAGGCACCGATACCGTGGAACTCGGTCACGCTCCTCCTCTCAATGGTCGGAGGGACCTTACCTGCTGACGGCCGCCGGCGAGCGTCGCGCTTCTGCTCAGTCGACTTCGACCAGCTGGCCGGTGCGCAAATCGAGAACGAACTCCTGGTTGTTGGAGGAATCCGCTATCCAGTTCGCCAGTTGGGCTCCCGGACTTCGAACAACCCACCAGGCATACTCGGATCGCCCGGCCGCGTGGAAGTCCTGTTTGGCGAGTCGGCCGGCGGCGACAGCTTCTCGTTCGTCGGTGAAGGTGCCGATGACTCGCTCGCTCGGAGTCGGGTTTGGGCGGCCGACAACCTCTTCGATTTCGACGAATTCAACAGCTTCGAACATCTCGCCCTCCCGATGACCGACTGACCCATATGTTACCGGCCCGCAACGATTCGCGACAGGTTATCCGCGCCTTCCGATGAATGGCTAGTGCGCTCGAATCTCTGCCCGCTGCAGATCAGATCTCGTCGAGGAGCTTCTGCTTCTTGGCCGCGAACTCCTCGTCGGTCAGGATGCCGTCCTTGTGAAGACGAGCGAGTGCCTCCAGTTGCCCGGCCGCTCCTCCTCCTCTGCCGCCTTCGAGCTCGACCGTGCGCTTTTCCCGGAGTTGGTAGATCACAGACTGGACGTCCTCGGGGCGCGGGATGTCGGTGAAACGGCTCTGCCCGTGCTCTCCCGCCGACTCGATCAAGAGATCTCCCGACCGGACCAGCCGCTCCAGAATCGACTGGGAGAAGGCAACGTCGTTGATCACCTCGAGCGGGATCTCCTTTCCGCGACGGGCGAGAACTCCGGATCGGGCTATCAAGCGCTCGGTCGTGATGATGTAGCGGGTGAACCACCAATCCAGGTAACGCGGCAGCGCAATGACGAGCCAGACGAGTGCCAGCGCGGCGATGGACATCCACCTGGCGACGTCCTCGAGCAGGACGGCGACGGCCACCTCGGCGGCAATCGCGACGACCGTCACAACAGCAGGCACGATTATTCGCTGCCAGTGCGGTCGGAACTCGACTTGAACCGTTTCCCCGGGACTCAGCAAGCGTTCTGGATATGGCATGGGCACATAGTACGCGAGTTGCGAGTCGCGAGCCGCCTCCGCGGACGCGGAAAACCCCGAGAAAGCTCTGACCGAAGTCATCACCCTCTCGGGGTTCCCGAACCCCGCTCCGGTTCGAGTCCCGAAGGACCCAGCGCCGAGGCGAGTTCCGAAGCAGTGTTTCCACTACTCCAGACCCAAAGCCTTTCAGCTCCAGGTGCCCTCCACCAGGCCCGAAGGTCCGGTGTCGAACATCTCCTCTTTCGAGGAGCCTCTCGTTTCGGATCGACACCACCCGTTTCCAGGAAGTGCCTCTCGTTTCCGAGAGGGTGGCTTCCCGTTTCCGAGAAACCCGGTCGCCTCCGAAGAGGAAACCAACACTTCAGCCGGTCGCCCGCTCGACCCGAAGGTCTCCCGGAACGGGCGATCCTTACGAACCGCCTCTCCCTTTCAGGAGTCCACCGAAGTGGTTGTCCCTTCCAAAACCGCTCGGTTTCCCAAACGGACCCTTCCGGGACGATGCCGTCTCGGGGTCTCCCCCAAACCGGCAGAACGGGAACTTATCTGCCGTCCCCGCCCAGCGCAAGCCAGGAACGAACCTAGATTTCGCGACCCTAAAAATAGAATTCGCGGGCCACCCGATCCGCGAACCGGTAGGCAGCAGCATCAGCGACTCACCTCCCCCGGACGCGGAAAACCCCGAGAAAGCTCTGACCGAAGTCATCACCCTCTCGGGGCTACCGGTCCCGGGAACTCCTGGCCCGAAGGCTCGGTCTTCCCGAAACTGCCTTCACCGGCGTTGCCGCCGATGCCGGCCCGAAGAGTCCTCTCGGTCTCTTCAGTTCGCTGTGCAGTTTCCTGCGCTGCGATAACTTGAACATAACGCCCTGCGTCGGACGGCGTCAAGGCACAGCGCTGTGTTCTTTTCGCGACCTAACTGGAGTTTTCGCGACCCAGATCTCAGTTCTGTCATTCCCGTGCCGTATAGTCCTGACATGCCATTAGAAACCCTGTCGCCGAGCAGAGCGAGCGACTTCAAGCAGTGTCCGCAGCTCTTCAAGTTCCGCTCGATCGACCGCATCCCGGAGCCCGTGACCGTCCATCAGGCTCGCGGGACGACGGCCCACCTGGCCCTGCAGGACCTGTACGACTTCTCCCCCGAACAGCGCACTCCGGAGGCCCTCTTCGACCTCTTTCGCAAGGCGTGGACGGATCTACGGGCAACCGACGAGTACGCCGACCTGTTCGCCTCGGACGAGGAAGAACGCTCGTGGGGAATCGAAAGCCTCGAACTACTGGCCAACTATTTCGCGATCGAGAACCCGAGCGAGGTAGCCCCTCTGGAACGCGAGATGGACATGCTCGAGGATCTCGGCGGAATCACAATTCGCGGGATTCTCGACCGAATGGACGAACTGCCGGAAGGCGACCTGGTCATCACCGATTACAAAACGGGGAAGGCGCCACCCGAACGTTTCGCTCTCTCGGCTTTCTTCGCACTGAAGATCTATGCGCTCTTGATTCGACACAAGACGGGCCGATCACCGGTCGAGGTCCGCTTGTTGTATCTCAATGGACCAACGCTCTATCGACTCCCGATCAGCGATGGCCACCTGAATGGAATGGAACAGCAGCTACGAGCACTGTGGGCGGCGATCGACAGAGCAATCGACACGGGCAGCTTCCCTCCCCGCCCCGGACCACTCTGCGACTGGTGTTCCTTCCAGGATCGATGCCCGGCATTTGCGGTCGAGGAAGTAGAAGTCCCGACGAGGCAGGCGTGATCTCCGGCACGGACCTACCGGTGATCCTTCGTTCGGCGGCGTGACGAGCTTGGATAACGCCGTCTCCCGTTACGAAGAGTTTTTCTGTCACAGCCATCCGATACGTTGGTGTCATGAACGAGATACAAGCCATCCAGCGAATGCTGTCAGAGGTCGGAATCGAAGCCGAAGAAGTGTTCACCGGAGAGAGCCGGGCATGCCCGGTGTGCCGGTGCGAACGGCCACTAGCGGCATAGCCGAACGCTCGGGATCGAGTGGAGATGTCTGAGTGGCGGATTGGTCCTGAGGATTGGCCGGAAGCCGTCGCACGGGTCGGCGGTTCGCAGATAGTCGTGGCGGGACCGGGGACCGGCAAGACAGAGTTTCTCGTGCGCCGCTTCCTGGAACTCACCGAGCTGCACTCGGTGCCGGCGGAGCGTATCGCGATGCTGACCTTCTCCCGGCGAGCTGCCTCAGATCTCAAGGACCGGGTACTCAAGCGGTCCGGCGGCTCGACCACCGAAGTCCCTGCCTCGACATTCCACTCTCTCGCCTTCCGACTCCTCGAGCGACACGGTCGGGATTGCTTTGGCTGGGAAGAGATGCCTTCGCTCCTGACGGGCCCGGAACAGGTCGCCCTCGTCTCAGAACTACTCGCTTCGGAAGAACCCGATCGATGGCCGGTTCTGTTTCGCCCGCTCCTTGGTTCGGTTTCTTTCGCAGAAGAGGTCGCCGACTTCATCATGCGAAGTCGCGAATATCTGCTCGGTGATGCAGAGCTTCGCTCACTGGCCGGCCGAAGGGACGACTGGCGGGCGCTTCCCGACTTCCTCGAACGATACGCAAAGGAGTTGACCAGAAGGGGAAGGCTCGACTACGGATCACTCCAGATGCTCGCCGTCGAGCTCCTTCAGGATCCCGGTGTCCGGGAGCAGGTGGCAGAGCAGTTCCACTACCTGATCGTCGACGAATACCAGGACACCACGGCCGCCCAGTCCGAGATGCTGGCCAGGTTGACGGAAGGCCACCGCAACATCACCGTGGCAGCAGACCCCTATCAATCGGTCTACTCGTTTCGGGGTGCCGAGCTTCACAACGTGGCAGATTTTCCGGGACGGTTCACCAACCCGGACGGATCACCGGCAGCGAGACTGGTCCTGACCACCTCCTTCCGTGTCCCTCCTGAAATCCTCTCGGCTGCCGTGCGGCTGACTGCCGGGGGCGATCTGCCCGGTGGGACGGGTCCGGTGGTCCCAGCCTCGCATTCCGGCCGGGTCGAGGTCCGCAGGTTCCGGCAGCAATCAGAGGAAGCCGAATGGATCGCCGGTGAAATCGAACGCCTCCATATCGAGGAAGGGCTCCCGATCAGGACCATCGCCGTATTGGTGAGGTCCAAGCGCAGATTCCTTCCGGAACTGTCGCGGGCACTGGAGCGCCGATCGATCCCACATGATCTTCCGGATGCCCGGCTCGTCGATCATCCCGGCGTGAGGCTCATCTTCGATATCGTCCTTGCCGCGCAGGCCGACGACACAGCCGGAGGTAGCCTCGACGCCGACCGGGTCATCAGACGCCTGCTTCTCGGACCGCTATTCGGTGTTCCGCTGAGCATCGAGCGAGAGGCATACCGGCATCGCCTCCGTTCCGGCCGGCCCTGGCCGGCAATCCTCGAGGAATCGGTTCCGGGAGCCGATGCACTGGCCGCGTTGCTGTCCGACTCCTCCTGGGCGACTTCGGGCTCGGCCGCCGCCGGGTTCTGGGTTCTCTGGAACACGCTCCCGCAGTTCGATGCGCTTGTCCACGACCAGGACCGGGCGGATTATCGTTCGGCGTGGTCGGCGTTTGCCCAGGTCCTCAGCCGCCAGGAGGCTCGCGATCCGCATCTCACGCTCGCCGGCTACGTCAACCTGGCCGAGCGGGAAGACTTCGAGGCGACTCCACTGCTCCGCTACTCCGGCGACGCGAGCGACCGGTTGACCCTGACGACGCTCCACCAGTCGAAAGGCCTCAGTTTCGAAGTCGTCTTCATCGCCGACGCAGTTGAGGGTGTCATGCCCGACCTGCGAAGGCAGCGCTCCATTCTCCAGACACGGCTGCTTTCTCCTCACCACGATCCAGACCCGCTCGCGGCACGGCAGTTCAGATTGCAGGAGGAAATGCGGCTCGCATATACGGCAATGACCAGGGCAACCCGCCGGGTCGTCTGGACGGCGACGGACGCTGGAAGTGAAGACCCGCGCCGGAGGCCCAGCCGATTCCTTTCGGCGATCGGTATCGAACCGATGGATGCGGCGGCTGAGCGGGAACCCCCGATGGACTCGAACGAAAGAGCCCCGGTCACCCCGGCGGAGGCCGAAGCCCACCTCCGGCGTATGCTGGTGGACCCCGCAACCGCACCCTCGCGCCGGTTGGCGGCGGCAGCAACCCTCCATCGTCGGCCCAATCCGGCGATACGGCCGGTGGACCAGCTGGCCGGAATGAGGCCGCGCGGGGTCGATTCCGGGATCATCGACTCCGGCCTGACCCTCTCCCCCAGCCAGGCAGACACCTACGCGACCTGTCCGAGGCAGTATGCGCTCGGACGGCGGCTCGATGCTGCCGGAGACGCCGGACCGTACGCTTCCTTCGGACAGCTCATCCACGATGTTCTCGAACGAGCTGAACGCGCGGCGGTCGACGCGGGCGCTGCCCACGGCTCCGTCGATGTTGCGCTCGGGCATCTCCGAGAGCTCATCTCGTCGACCGACTTCGGACCGGCTGCCCGCCGGGAGGCCTGGCGCAAACGAGCCGAGCGCCTGCTGGTCGGAATGTATGAAGCGTGGATCAGGCCCGGTTCGGTGCCCGTCCTTTTGGAACACCCGCTCGAGGCAACCATCGACGGTATCCGATGGAGAGGCAGGGCAGACCGAATCGAACTAATACCTTCGGGCGGAGTACGCATCGTCGACTACAAGACAACAGCTTCACCCAAACCGGCTGCCGAAGCTGCGGTATCCATCCAACTGGCGTTCTACTTGTTCGCTGCAAAGGGCGACCCTGCGGTCCGAGAACACGGCGAGCCGACCGAAGCCGAGTTCTGGTATCCGCTCGCCAATCGGAAACAACGGTGGTCGGCCCTGGATACGGCCCAGATGACCGGTGTCGTGGAAAAGATGGCCGAGATCGGCCGATCGATCGCCGCCGAGAACTGGACGCCCACTGTGAGCGCCGCCTGCCCGGGATGTCCGGTTCGGACCGTTTGCCCCGAATGGCCGGAAGGACGGGAGTCGTTCACGCGATGAAGCTGATCCCGACGCCCGAGCAGACCGAAATAGTCGAGTACCCCCCATTGCCGCTCCGCATCGCCGCCGGAGCAGGGACCGGAAAGACCACTACCCTCGCAATGCGGATCGCTCATCTGGTTGCGACGTCGGCCGCGCAGCCCGAACAGATCCTCGGCATCACGTTCACCAACAAGGCTGCTCAGGAGTTGGGTGAGCGAATCGCCGAGATGCTGGACGGAACCGTTCAACCGGGTCGCGATGTCGAGATCCACACCTACCACGGTTTCGCAGCACTCATACTGAGTGAGTTCGGGGCACTGGCCGGGGTGGAGCACGACGCGAAGATCATCACACCGACCTTCGCACGACAACTGTTGTTCGACTCAATCGAATCGGGGTCGTATGAACACCTCGACATAACCTGGCGCGGCATCGTCGACCGGCCGGAAAAGCTCGCATCCGATCTGGGAGACAATCTCCGGACCGCAGCAGACCTGGTGGAACATTCTGCCGAAGGCTCCGGCGACCCCTGGAACGAGCGGGGTGAACTGGCTGCAATCGTCGCCAGATTCGAAGCGGAGAAGAGACGCCTGGGAACCGTCGACTACTCCGACCTGGTACGGCTGGCCTACGACGTTGTCGCAGATCACCCGGACGTCGGAGCTCGTATTCGCTCCCGCTATCGGATCGTGCTGCTCGACGAATACCAGGACACAAACCCGGCCCAGCGCGAGCTCCTGTTGAGGATTTTCGGAGAGGGATTCCCGGTCACGGCAGTGGGAGATCCGGACCAGACCATCTACGAATGGCGCGGGGCTTCGTTGGAGAACTTCGCCGCGTTCCCCGAACACTTCCCACAGACCGATGGCTCCCCCGCCAGGACCCTATCTCTGACGGTGAACAGACGATCGAGCCAACGGGTGATCGCACTCGCAAATGCAGTTCGGAAAGGAACGGGCGAGAGTACCGGAAGGAACCTGGTCGCGGTCGACGGGACCGGCCCCGGCTTTGTCGCTACCCGCTGGACTCGCACCGCGATCGACGAAGCCGAATTCATCGCCGATACGTTGCTCGACCTGCGAGCCGAAGGTTACGAGTGGCGGCAAATGGCCGCCTTGTTCCGCAAGAACAAAGACATAACCCTCATACAACAGGCCCTCGAGGAACGTCAGATTCCTGCCGAAGTGGCGAGCATCGGGGGCCTGCTCGCCATTCCCGAAGTCGTGGAACTGCACGCCTGGCTGAAGATCCTGAACAACCCGGCCGCAAGCCCGGCCCTCATGCGCATCCTCCTGGGCAGCCGCTACCGGCTCGGTTTCGCAGACATCCTGCCGCTCACACGTTGGGCACGATCCCGCCTCACCGGCCACGAGGTTCTCAAACCCACACTGCTGGAAGCCATCGACAACCTCGACTCCATCGTCGGGCTCGAGTCGGCGGCCTACAACGCTTTGGAAGCATTCCGATCGCTGTATCGGAGCCTCCTCCAGGACGCCCAGGGGGCCAGCCTCGTGGAGCTGGCCAGGCTGATACTTCAAGCCACCGGATCCTGGCAGGAGATCGAAGCGATGCCGGATCAATCCCGATTGTCGGTTCGCTTGAACCTCCACCGATTCCTCGATCTCGCCGAGGAGTGGAGTCCGTTGGAGGGCCGCCCGTCCCTTCCCGCCTTCCTCGAATACCTGGACGTCATGGCGGACGGCAACAGCGAGGAACTGACCCCGGCCAGGCTGAGCGGCCAGGATGCCGTCGCGCTGCTCACCGTTCACCGGGCCAAAGGACTGGAGTGGCCGGTCGTATTCGTTCCCGGCCTCTACCACAACAACTTCCCGTCGGGAGTGCGGTCGTACGAGGACCCGTTCGAGAAGGCTCACGTTCTCCCATATTCTCTCCGCCTGGACGCCGACCGGCTGCCCCGCCTTACTGAGTCCATGGATGTCGCTGAACGACAGGCAGTCCTCAAGGAGCAGCATTCCCGTCAGGAGTGGCGAACAGCCTATGTGGCCGTTACCCGGGCAAAAGAGAGGCTCTACCTGTCGGGTGCTCACTGGTACGGAACGCCCGAACCCCGCAAGCAACCTGTCCGGCCGAGCGAACTGTTCGAGCTGGCAACCGGGTACGCCGATGACCTGGGTACGGACGAGGCCGGCGAACGCCCACAGACTCTGAAATACGAGGCGATCGGCGAAGGGGCCCCGGATCCTGTCTTTCCCGAGGGTTGGGATACAGCCATGCGCAAGATGACCGAGGATCCGGCCTGGGCCGACAGGCGATCAACCGAGTTGGGAGTCTCCGAGGCATACCATGACCGGGTGCAGCATTACCAGGACAAGCTGTTCAGGATTCCAGAGACTCCGAAACTCGACGAGCCCGACCCGTTTTCTACCTCCGTTACGGGGCTGGTCACCTATGCGATCTGCCCTCAACGGTTCTACTGGTCCGAGGTCGACCGCCTGCCGAGACGGCCGTCCGGCGCCGCGCGACGGGGGGTCGAGATCCATCGACGCATCGAGTTGCACCATCGCGGAGAGGTGCCACTCGACGACTTCGTTGAGGATGCATACGACGTTGGCCCGCCGGACACCGACCGGGCCGGCACCAAGCCCTTCGATGCTTTCCTGGCCTCGCGATTCGCCAAGTCCAAGCCGGTGCTCATCGAAGCACCGTTCGACCTGAAGATCGGTTCTTCGAACGTGCGCGGGCGAATCGACGCTGTGTACTCACCGGCGCCCGGTCACTGGGAGATCGTCGATTTCAAATCCGGGAGACCCTCCAAGCTCGCCGCCACGGCCGTCCAACTCGAGGCGTACGCCCTGGCGGCGACCGAGGTTCCGTTCACCGTGAATAGACCTGATGTAATCGACGTGACGTTCGCCTACCTCGGTGATGGGCTCGAGACGGTCAGCGAGCGAGCGGACGAACGGTGGATCGAGGAAGCGAAGCTTCACCTCACCAAACTCATCGGGAGGATCGAGGCGGAGGAATGGAACGCGGAGCCCTCATCGGCTTGCCGGCATTGCGACTTCGCCAGATTCTGCGAACCCGGAAGCAGGTGGCTGGCGGATCGGGATCGATGACTGCCGCATCTCCCAGGTCGACCGGCTCCCCGAGGACTAGGTTCTAGGGCAAGGAGGTTAGGAACATGGCCGTCCTGAGGATCTGGAGCGACTTGCGCTGCCCGTGGGCATATGTTGCCACCGTGCGACTGCACCGCATGCGAGACCATCTGTCCGCCGACGAAGTCATCTTCGATCACCGCGCCTATCCAATGGAGTTGACCGAAGGAGGCCTGCACAGCGAGCACACCACGCGCGCCGAGATGGTTGCCGCAGCTCAGCTCGAATCGAGCGTGTTCTCTGCCTACCAGAACCCGACCTGGCCGGCGTCCTACCTCGCGGCCTTCGAAGCTCAGAAATGGGGCTACTCGCTGAGCCAGGAAATCGGAGAGGAGTTCGATTTCGCCCTGCGAAAGGCATTCTTCCTCCACGGACACAACCTGAGCATGCGCGCTGAGCTTCTGGAAGTTGCCCGCATCCAGCAGTTGCCCGTTGATCAACTCGCCGGCGCTCTCGACGATGGTCGATTTCGCAAGGCCGTAATGTCTGACTTTCACGAAGCGACAGACCTCGGCATTGAGGGGTCGCCCCAGGTGTTCCTTCCCGACGGCACCACCCACCACAACCCCGGTACGACGGTCCGTTGGGAGCGAGGGCTCCCGATCATCGAAGCAGACCACCCGTCGGTGTACGAAGAGTTGATCCAGTCCAGTGCCGTTGATTGGTAGCCGGCGGCCCTGCTTCCTAGGTCACCCGGCCGCCGGCAACGTCGACGACCATCGTCACGGGCCCGTCGTTGACGAGTTCAACGGACATCGACGCTCCGAAGCGACCCGAGGCCACCGGCACCGACTTCCCGACATGCTCTATCAGCAAATCGACCAGTGGCTCGGCTGCCTCGGGAGGCGCGGCCGCGTCGAATGAGGGCCGGCGACCTCTTCGAAGGTCACCATGCAAGGTGAACTGACTGACGACCAGCACCGAGCCCCCGGCCTCTGCAACGGAGAGGTTCATCTTTCCGGCGTCGTCCCGGAAGATCCTGAGGCCGACCACCTTCTCCGCCAGGACGCGGGCGTCGGCCGGTGAGTCACCGTCCGCCACTCCGACCAACACCAGCAACCCGGGCCCGATAGACCCGATGACTTCCCCGGCGACCCTCACCTGCGCTCTCGCCACTCGCTGAATCACCGCTCGCATGAAGTGAATCTAACGAGTGAATCCGGGGAGTTGCCAGGTCAGGTTGCGGCCCTCTTCAGGATCTCCAGGAGTTGAAACCTCGTGGCCTGAAGTCTCGATCCGAGGGCGACCACGAACAACCCGAGTAACTCGAATCCGAGCGTGTGATCCTCGTCGCAAGCAGCACGGACTGCATCTCCGTCGAATCGAAAGGCGCGTGTGGGCGCGATTGCCTTGGAATCGAACTGCCACCTGTGCGGCGGATACAGCCAGGAGACTCCGAGGAGATTGCCGGGCCTGAGAGTCTGGATGGCAATCGGGCCGCCCGGAGAGTCGATCTCGACGGCGACCTTCCCCTCGTAGATCAGGAAGAAGTCGAGGGCCGGTTCACCCTGCCTGAACATGATCTCGCCTTCGGCGTAGCTCACCTCATCGACGAAATTGGAGAGAAACCTCAGATGCTCGTCACTGAGACCGTCGAGGAAAGGCTGTCGCTCGAGTTCGTCTATCAGGCTGGTCATTCTGCGGTTCTCGAGTCTTTCGGCACCCTCCGCACACCGGCGTTGGTGGTGATCAAGAACGGCTGCATCCTCCAATCAAATTACGACTACCGCCTGCGAACAACTAGAGGCGACAAGCAGTATTCGCCACAGACACTCGGCCCGTTGCTCCACCCGCAGGAAATGAGACATACAATCTGTGAGGTGAACGCCATCAGAGACACGCTCGATCGCGAACCGGATTGGCCGGTCGCCGGGCGCCCGACCGTGTTCCTGGGTGACGCATCATCTGTGCTGGAACGACGCCTGATCGAGGAGTGGGCCGAAAGACGGGCTCGGGGAGCCGCCTACGATCTGATCTGGCTGCCTCCTTCTCGCCGCGCACGCCCCTCCCGGTACGCCGACCCGATACTTGAACGCCGGCTGCGAGTCGGGGACAACGCAGTCTTCGTGCCGCTCCGGGTCGCATGGCTGCCCCCGGAACGACAAGGCAAACGATCCGTGACGCTCGTCGACCTCCTCAAGTTCGGCGATCCGCGTGATCCGGATCCGATCCGGCAGTACCTGACCCTCTCCAGGAATCCGGACAAGTGCCGGATCGTGGTCGGACTCTCTGCCTCGAGCGAGGAACTCCTCGAAGCCCACAAGCAATCCGTGGAGATCCGCACACCGGGCGAGTTCGTCGTGCACCGGGCATGGCTTGCCTTGGAGCGTGCCGAACGGAAACTGCGCGGCAACCGCTACAAGGTGCCCAAGTTTGTCGCCGAGGACCTGACCGGATCGCAGGAGTTTCTCGACACTCTGGCGAAGGTGGCGGAGAACGAAGGCCGGTCATTCGAATCCGCCCGCCGGCGTGCTCGACGGTACATCGCCGAGATCGCCGCTTCCCACTCGCCGCTCGTCATCGATCTCATCGCCAACGCGATTCATTGGCTCTATCGACAGGGTTACGGCGCCATCCACTACAACGACCAGGAGATCCGCCGTTTGTATGAACTCGGGCAGGAACACCCGCTCGTCTTCCTGCCGTCCCACAAGTCGCAGCTGGATCGACTGGTACTCCAGTACCTGCTCTGGGAGAACGATCTGCCTCCCAACCACACCGCGGGAGGGATCAACCTCAACTTCTTCCCCGTTGGTCAGTTGATCCGGCGCACGGGCGTCTTCTTCATCAGGCGCTCCTTCAAGGACAACGACCTTTACAAGCATGTGCTCACGAGCTACATCGACTACCTGGTCGAGAAGAGGTTCCCGCTCGAGTGGTACCTGGAAGGTGGAAGATCGCGCTCGGGCAAGCTCCTCCCGCCTCGATTCGGCATGCTCACCTATGTCGTCGATGCCCACGCCAGAGGGAAAGCGGACGACGTGTTTCTGATTCCGACGTCGATCGCCTACGACCAGATCTTCGACGTAGGGTCGTACGCCGCAGAGCAGCGTGGCACCGACAAGCAATCCGAGAGCTTCGGATGGCTGATCGATTCGATCCGCACCCTTCGCCGTCGATACGGCGACATCTATATTCGATTCGGCCGGCCGATTTCCATGAAGGCCGAGCTCCTATCCGATGCTTCGCCGGACACCCGCTCCCTCAACGTCCAGAAACTGGCTTTCAAGGTGCTTCGCGGGGTCAACAAGGTCACACCGATAACTCCGACGTCGGTGGTGGCAATCGCGCTCCTCGCCAACGAGGAGAGAGCCATGACGGTCGAGGAGATCCGCGAAGAGCTGCGGGGCCTGGTCGGCTACATACTGCGCCGGCGCCTCCCGACTACCGAACGGGTCCGCTTCGGCGGCACCGCACAGGTCAAGGAAGTGCTGGATCGGCTTCGAGAACACAACATCGTCACACGCTTCGATGAAGGACCGGAACCGGTCTACCGGATACAGGACGAGCAGTACCTCGCCGCCGCCTACTACCGCAACACGATCGTCCACTACTTCGTCATCGGCGCCATCGCCGAACTGGCACTGCTCCATGCGGCCGAGTCCGGTCGGGCCGATGAGACGGAGGCTTTCTGGCAGGAGGCCATGCGATTGAGGGACTTGCTCAAGTTCGAGTTCTTCTTCTCCGACAAGGAGTCTTTCGTCGCCGAGATGCGCACCGAGTTGAGCCGTTTTCGGGAGAACTGGGAGTCCTCCCTACGGGAGGGCGCCGGCGGGGCTCGCGGCCTCCTCGGGCGCTTGCGTCCGCTGCGCGCTCACTGGGCGCTGGGGCCGTTCCTGGAAGCCTATCTGGTCGTGGGCGATGCCCTCGAGAGCCGCCCGCACGGTGAACCGATCGAGGCGAAAGAGTTCCTGGCGGCGTGCCTGGGTCTGGGCGAGCAGTACCGGCTCCAGCAGAAGATCACGAAGGCCGAGGCCGTGTCGCAAGTCTTGTTCAAATCGGCTCTAGGGCTGGCGAGCAACAGACATCTGCTCGACGACCGGGACGGAATCGCCGCCGAGCGCAGCATCTTCGCCGCCGAGATCCGCGATGTCGTGAGGCGTGTAGACGTGATAGGCACCCTTGCCGCGGGACGGAAGGTCGGCCTTCACTGAAGCAGCCGCGCCGGCCTTCACACCCGTGCACTAGTCGGTCAATATCCGCCTGAACCGGTAGACGGCCACGGCTATGAGGCAAACGGCGAACCCGGCCAGAACCGCGAGTTCCAGGGAAATCGAACCGAAGCTGCCTTCGCGGTAGATCAAGTCCTTGAATCCCCTCAAAGCCCAATAATGGGGTGTTGCCTTGGAGATCGTCTGCATCGTCGTCGGGAAGATCTCGAACGGGACCATCGCTCCGCCGACTGCCGCGAGCATCAACCCGGCCAGGACACCGAAAGAGCCCGCCTGTTCGGCGGTGCGGAACACGGACCCGGCGAGCATGGCGATGCCGGTACCGACCAGTGCAAACACCGTCACCACGACGATGGCGAGCCAGACATTGCCCCAATCGATGTTGAACCCGAATGCGGTGCCCAACAGTATCAAGAGGCCCTGGAGGAATGCGATGGCGAAACGGCCGAGCCCTTCTCCGATCAAGACCGTGCCGGCACCCGTTGGCGTCGACAGCATGCGACGGGAAACTCCAAGCGTTCGCGAGAGAATCAGCTTGTCCGCCGCCGTCAGCGAAGTCAGGAACATGAACAGCACCAGCATGCCCTGGGCGGAGTGATCGATCGGATCGAAACCTGCCGGAAACACGGACTCCCCCGCAGTCACGGTTTCCACTCGGACTCCCGGCACCGTCTCTCGCATGGATTCGACCATCGCCAGGTTCGACTCGAGCTCTCCGATACCTTCTGAAGCTGCGAAACGGGCTGCCCTGACCGTGGCGCTCTGCACCGCGATCGCTGCGCCGACGGACTCCTTCAACGTCCCGCCGAGGGTGTTGGGTGGTGCGTAATAGCGCAATGAGACCGACTCGCCGGTCTCCACGGCGTCGCTGTAGTCGGCGGGAACCACGAGGCCGGCATCAACGCGGTTGCGGGCTACACCGTCGATCAAAGCCGCTTCATCGGCGAAGGCCACGAGGTCAACCGAACTGCTCTCGAGGGTATCGAGCAAATCCACTCCCAGAGATCCTCCGCTGCCCTCGATGACGCCGAGCTTGGGATTGAACGAACCTCCGAACGCCGCACCCATCACGAGCACAATGATGAACGGCAGCAGGATGATGAAGAACAAACCCAGGCGATCACGCATCAACCGGATCAAGTTCACCCGGGCGATCGCGAAGGCTTTCATCTTCCCATCACCAACCGTCTGGCGCGCATCAGCCCGACGGTCCCGGTAGCCGCACCGATCGCCACCATCACTCCCACCGCCGGAAGCGCATCGGCCACCGTGCCCGAGACGGAGGCCAGTTCGTCGAGCCCGCGCAGAAACCAGGCATGCGGTGTGATCAAGCTCAGACTCGACACGAACTCGGGGGCCCGATCGAGGCTGAAGAACGTTCCGCCGAGGATCGCCAGTGACATAGCCAGAATGGCATTCCAGCCGGAGGCCTGCTCCTCGGTCTTTGCCATCGTGGCGGCCATGGCCGACACGCCGGTGGCGGAAACAACTCCACCGAAGGTCAGCAATGCAACCCCCAGGGGACTCCCCCATTCGGCCCCCAACAACAGCGTCGAGGCGACGATCAGCACCGTCATCGCCACCACTCCGAGCACAAAGCCGGTCAGCGCTTTGCCTATCACGATCGTCCAGGGGCCGAGGGGCGCGGCAACGAGGCGCGGCAGAGTTCCCTGCCGCCGCTCCGAGAGCAGGCTGAGGATCCCGAACTGAGCGGTGAAGAACAAGAACATGATGGCCATGGACGCGGAGTAGAAGGTCTTGTCCGACATCTGTTTGGAGTCGGCCTCGGCCTCTTCCACGAGGATCGAGGGCTCGAACGCCGCGGCCCGCGACGACAGGTCGGCGATCGCCCCCGGCTGCACGGTCGTGAATCCACCCAGCGCGGCTGCCACGGACAGAGAGACTGCGTTGACCTCCTCTGCGTATCCCGTTGCGATGGCCTCGGCGATCTGCGTCGCCAGTGCCGCGTCGATGTTGCCGATGATCGTCAGCGTGGCATCCCGGCCGCTCATGATCGCCTCCGAGAAACCTTCCGGAATGACGAAGGCTGCGCCCATCTCACCGCCCTCGACCAGGGCTGCCGCGCCGGCCCGGTCGTCGACCACGGTGAGGTCGGCAAAACCGGCCTCCACTACACCGGGTAGCACCTGCGAGGTCAGCAGAGCTGACACCGGTCCCCCATCCAGGTCAACTACCGCATATTGCGTATGGAAGCTCTGAGCGGTCGGCAGCAGCAATGAGAAGACCGTCGCGAGCGCAAACGGTGCGATGATCCCCATGATGATGGCGGAGCGATCCCGAATTCTCTGCCGGAGGTCTTTGGCGGCGATGATCAGTACGGCCCGCACCTCAGTCCCTCAACGCCTTTCCGGTGAGGTGCAGGAACACCGCCTCCAGGTCGGGTTCGACTACGTCCACACCTTTGACCGAGGCGCCGGCCTCTGCGATGGAACGAAGCAAAGAGGGAAGTATCACGCGTGCGTCGTTGGTCAGGATCTCGATGCCGCTATCGGAACGATTCGCCTCCTCAACTCCGCCGACCAGGCGAGCCGCGGCCGCTGCGGCATCGATGTCGCCGTCTGCGGCAACTCGAACCCGATCGCGTTGCCCGACCAGCTCAACCAGTTCCCGGCGCGTGCCCTCGGCCCTGATCAGGCCCTGATCGATGATGCCGACCCGGTCGCAGAGACGCTCGGCTTCCTCCATGTAGTGAGTCGTGTAGAGGACGGCCATGCCTTCCCCGGACAGGCGTTCGACACTATCGAGGATCGCATTCCTGCTCTGCGGATCGACACCAACGGTCGGCTCATCGAGGATCAGAAGACGCGGTTCGTGGATCAGGCCGATGCCGATGTTGAGCCTTCGCTTCATACCCCCGGAGAACTCCTCCGTCTTGTCGTCGCGACGGTCGGCCAGCCCGGTGACCTCCAGGACGGCATTGGTTCGTGCCTTCAACTGCTTGCCCGTCAACCCGTAGAGCCTGCCGAAGAAAGCGAGGTTCTCCTCCGCAGTGAGGTCGGGATAGATGGCCAGATCCTGAGGAACATATCCGATCCACTGCTTGGCATGAATCTGGCCCACGTCGATTGGCTCGCCGATCACGGTGACTTCCCCCGCATCCCTGCTCAGGAGGCCGCAAACCATCGAGATCGTCGTCGTCTTGCCGGCTCCGTTGGGTCCCAGCAGACCGTACGTCTCGCCGAGATCGATATGGAAGCCGACCCCTGCGACCGCTTTGCGGTCGCCGTACGACTTGTGGAGGTCGCGACAATCGAGCACTCTCGAATCACCGCTCATCGTGTTATCCCCTTGGTTGTGCTCGGCTACAGCGTGCAGGAGCAGCAACCAGACCAGCAGGAGCCGCGTATGCTGCCCACCGCACACGGCGCGAGACTACCCGCCGCGCCGCCGCCCGACCTCATCGAACAGACCCCTGCCAAACCTTGTTCGAAGAGCGCGGCAGAGGGATACTGACTGAACAGTGTTTTACGACCGGCGCAACGCAGGGGAACAACTCGCCGTCGAGCTCCGCTCCTACCGGAGCGAGAAACCTGTGGTTCTCGGGCTCCCGCGAGGAGGCGTAGTCGTCGGAGCTCCGATCGCAGCCGAGTTGTCCTGCCCGCTCGACATCATTGTGGTCCGGAAACTGGGTGCTCCCGGCCGGCCCGAGCTCGGAATCGGGGCAATCGCCGAACACGGCGTGCGGGTACTGAACGATGACCTCATCGGATACTTGCGGGTGTCCGAGGAATACGTGGCCGAGGTCACCGGGCGCGAACGGATCGAGTTGGAGAGAAGGGTCGAGCAGTACCGGCGGGGCAAGCCCGAGATCGAGCTCCGAGAAAGGACGGCCATCGTCGTCGACGACGGATTGGCCACCGGATTCACCGCCCGGGCTGCCGTTCTGGCCGCTCGGGAACGCGGCGCCCGCCAAGTCGTTCTCGCAGTCCCAGTCGGAGCAGAGGACACGGTCGCGGCACTCGCCGACCTGGCCGATCGCGTGGTGGCCCTGTCGGTTCCGAGAGACTTCCAGGCGGTCGGATTCTGGTATCGAAACTTCACACAAACCAGCGACAAGGACGTCCTCAACGCACTGTCCGGTGGCGGGAACACCCCGCTCAACCACTAAGACGGGCCGCCGGACCGGCGGCTGGAAGGCTCAGCTCAGCAGAACCACGGTTCGGTGAGCCGCGGCCTCCCTTCGCCGCTTGCCAGCCGGACTGCGTCCTCATTCATTCCGGCCGCGTTGAGTATCGCCCGGGTCATGGCCTCGAGAACCTCGTCCCGGGGTCGACCTTCCATCCGCTCCATCAAATCAACGAGCCGGCCGTGTAGTTCATCCAAGCGCCGGTCCGACGCCTCCCACGCAAAGGTGAGTGCGCCCGGATCAAACTCACCGACTTCCAGCTGATCGGGTGGGAGATTCAACAGCAGCGAGCCGCGCGGAATGAGGAGACGGATGGTCAGCTGGATCGGGTCGACGTCGACGCCGTGCAGTTCCATGAACTGCAGCATTGCTACCAGATCCTGCATAGTGGTCCAGGGAGTGAACGGAAGCCAGGTGGGGCGAATGTCGATAGCGGCGGCTCGCAGGAGATGCACAGATTCGGCCATGTCGGCGACCGTGTGGCCCTTGTCGAGTCTCTGCAGCGTTTCGTCGTTGGTCGACTCGAACGCGGAAACCACAAACACGAGACCCAGCTCGGCCATCCGCGGAAGGAGATCACGGTGGCGGAGAATGTGTTCCACCTTGATGGTGGCATCGAAGGTGAGATCGGGATGCCGGCTGCGCGTTTCCTCGAGAACTCGCAGCGCGTGCGACGGTCCGTTGAGGAAATCCGGGTCGGCGAAGCTGATGTGCCTGGCCCCCGCCGCCACCTGCGCATCGATGTCTTGGGCTATCAGCCGGCGGTCGACCACTCTGAAAGCACCGTCGTAGACCGTCGGGACCGGGCAATGCCTGCAACGGTACCGGCAACCGCGCGATGCCGTGGTCGAACCGGCCACTCGGCGCTCCCCGCCCAGCTCGACGCCCACGTATTCCGTCAACCCGGCGAGGCCCGTCCTGTCGGGCGCGACCGTTATCGCCGATCTCTCGAGGTCCACGTGTGATCCGCGGCGGACGCCGGCCGCCCAGCGAAGGAGCCCCGGCTCGTATTCCCCGGCGACCGCGCTCGCTCCGGCGGGCAGATCCGCGGCGGCCGCATACAAGCCGTAGAAGCACAGGGGCAGTTCCGGACGGGATGCGTTCAGTTGCCTGCTCGCCTGCAATGCCACTTTCATCGCCGTGTGCATCGGAACCGCGAAGGCGACTGCCTCGGCCCATTCGACATCGAGCGGTTTCAGAGGCCCGAGGGAGAGATCACAGGTGCGGATGTCGTGCCCGGCCCCGCCCAGCGCCGATGCAGCCGAAGCGACGTGAAACGGCTGATGACCCAGTTCGTACGACGAGACGAGAAGAATCTTCACAGCGCCGCATCCTACGGTCGAAGCGAAACAACCGTGCCTACGGCTGCTCCGGCTTGGGCTGCACACCGGCGTGGGTAAATCCGAACCTGCCCTTTATGCAGAGGTTCCCGGAGGTCACATCGTGGTCCGGCGGGGAGTCCACCCTCACAATCACACCATCCTGAACGGTGAGCTCGAGGTTGCAACCGACACCGCAGTAGGGGCAAACGGTACGCGTAACCGACTGCCGATCCGCAGCCCATCCGCCGGCAGCACGTAAATCGAACTCCGTCTTGGGAATCAAGGCGCCGGTAGGACAGACGGCGATGCAGTTCCCGCAGTAGACGCAGGCAGAATCCGGCAGTTCGATCTCGAACTCCGTTGATATGCGGGCCTCGAACCCGCGACCGGCGACGCTGATCGCGAACGTGTTCTGGGCTTCCGGTCCACATGCGTTCACGCACTGGTAGCAGAGGATGCACTTCGCGTAGTCCCGCACATAGAGGTCGTCCTGGATCAGCGGCGGCCGGGCGACGCTCGCAAATGAGAGCCCATCGGGTCGATCATGCTGTCCCGGCCTGGTTGCAACGGCCGTCCCTCCGGTGTCGAGGGTTGGCCCGAAACGACCCGGGTCGACGTCGTACTCCCGCATCCAGGCTCCGGTATCTTCTGAGACGAGTGACAGATCGACCGACGAGGCGAGCATCTCGAAGACCAGCTTGCGAGCGTGCCGCACGCGCGGGCTGTCTGAGGAGACAACCATCCCCTCTTCGAGCAACCGTGAACAGGCCGGAACCAGCGGGCGACTCCCCTCCACCTCGACCACGCACACACGGCAGACATTGGGAGCAGTCGTATGCTCGAGGTAGCAGAGCGTCGGCGTTTGGACGCCATTGGCGGACAGGGCGCGAATCAGCGTGACTCCGGCGGGCGCAACGGCGCGCTCTCCGTCGAGAATGAACTCGAGGCTGCTCATGGGTCGCCTCCGATGAGGCCGAGGTCGAGAGCGGATACGACCGCATTCGCGGCCGTCTGGCCCAGACCACAAATCGAAGCGTCCGTCATCGCCCGGCCGACCTCTCTGATCAAACCTCCGGAATCGAAGCCGGATCCGGCTCGCACCATGAGCTCCTCCTGGCGCACGGTCCCGATACGGCAGGGTGCACATTGACCACAGGACTCATCCCGGAAGAACGCCGCGATACGAGAAACCACGTCGAACATGTCTGCTTCGGTATCGAACACCACTACCGCCCCGGATCCGAGAGAGGCGTTTCTCTCGATCGCCGCTTCGTTGGCAAGCGGCAGGTCGAGTGCCTCCGGTCCGAGGAAGGTTCCCGCCGCCCCACCGAGCAACACCGATCCCAGAGACGTCGAACGCCGCATGCCGCCCGTTTCCTTGCGCATTCCGCCCGCCAGGGCCACGAGATCTCCCAGCGGTGTCCCGAACGGAACCTCGTATACGCCCGGTTTCGCCACGTGTCCGGAAACCGAGAACACTTTGGTGCCCGGCGACTTCGGCGTCCCGAGCCGGCGATACGCATCGGCCCCTTCGGTGATGATGAACAGCACATTGAGCAGAGTTTCCACGTTGTTGACCACGGTCGGCCGTCCGAACAAGCCGACCTGGGTCGGGTAAGGAGGCTTGTTGCGGGGTTCGCCCCGATATCCTTCGATCGAGTTGAACAACGCGGTCTCCTCACCGCAGATGTAGGCGCCTGCGCCGATTCGCAGCTCGATGTCGAAAGAGATTCCGCGGCCGATTAGATCCGCGCCGAGCAAGCCGGCCTCCCGGGCGGCGGCAAGCGCAACTTCGAGCCTCCGCCGGGCCACCGGATACTCTCCACGCAGATATATGAATCCCCTTTCGGCACCCACCGACACGCCGGCAATCGTCAATGCTTCGATCAGCGCGAACGGGTCCTGCTCGATCAGCACGCGATCCTTGAACGTTCCGGGCTCGGATTCGTCGGCATTGGCGATCACGAAACGGGGCGCCGCCTCAGCGGCCGCCATCTTCCACTTGACGCCGGTCGGGAAACCGGCTCCGCCCCGCCCGGTCAAACCTGATTCTGAGATGAGTTCCCGGACGCTCTCTGCACCCATCTCCACTGCTCGATGGAGTGCGGCATATCCGCCGCCGGCCCGGTAGTCGTGGAGGGAAGAGGGATCGACTCTGTCGATGATTCGCCGGAGCAACCGCACCTCAGCCTGCCCCTGGGGAGTGGCAGACCGCTCGATGCCCAGGTCGACGTTCATCGCCCCGAGTTCGGCCAGGCCGGCGATCGCCCGGCCAGACAGGTCGGCGTGAACAGGCCCGTGGTCGAAATCCTCCGCACCGGTTCGTTGGACGAACAGAGCGGGAGCCCTGTCGCACCTGCCGAGACAGGGGCTGCGATGCCAGGTGACGGAATCGCCGGAACCCTCAGGACCGAAAACCCTCTCGCACTCGTCGACGACTTCCAAGGCTCCGTTGGCACGGCAGGCGATGTCGTCGCATATGTGCAGAACGTCGGGCGCCTGCGGAGTCAGCGAGAACATGCTGTAGAACGAAGCCACTCCGTAGGCGTCGGCCGGCGGCACCGCGATCGCCGCTCCGAGGTAGTTCAACGCGCCGTGGCTTATCCAGCCGACCTCGGCCTGCAAAGCATGCAGGCCCGGCAGCAGAAGGTCCCGCCGCTCGCGACTGCGGGGACGCTCCAGTCTGGCCACTTCTGTCGGCCCCGTCTCCGAGGTGTGAGCCGACATGAAACGATCGACTGCGGCCCGTTCGGCCTCGGTCGCTTCTGCGTCTGCAAAGTGGAGATCCAAGTCAGGCCCCGATCTTCTCTACCCGGATTGCGGAAGCCTTGAACTCTGCGGTTCCGGACCGTGGATCCCAGGCGTCGATCGTCAACACGTTGACGTCCACCTCCGCCGGAAAATGAAAAGCCATGAAGGCCAGTCCCGGCCGGAGATTCCGATCCACTCGTACGGGCGCCTCCACTGCACCTCGCCGCGAGACCACCCTCACCACCTCGCCGGCTTCGACCCCGAGGTTGCGGACGTCGTCCGGATCGAGATCGATCGTCCCTCCCAACCGCTTCGGCGACGACATCTGCCCGGTCTGGACGCCTGTGTTGTACGACTCGAGGTGGCGGCCCGTTGTCAGCCTGATCGGATACTCCTCGGTCAGTTCATCCACGGGTGCAACATGCTCGACCGGCACGAACGGGGCAAGCGGACCCTCGGGAGGATCCGCCCACAAGCGTCCGTGGAGAAACAGATCACCCGGATCATCCTCAGAACGGCACGGCCACTGCAGGCCACCCTCTGCCTCCAGCCGGGCATAACTCATTCCGGCGTGCATGGGAGAGAGCTTCCGGAGTTCGTCCCAAATCTCCTCGGCCGACGGCTCGCCCAGGTCGGTGCCCAGTCTTGAAGCGACGGCAGAGATGATGTCGGTATCGGTTCTTGCCCCTCGGGGAGCTTCCACGGCCTTGCGCACTCGCTGGACGCGACGTTCCGATGAGGTGACCGTGCCGTCGGCCTCGGCCCAGGATGCCGCAGCCGGCAGCACAACGTCCGCCATCTCGGCGGTCTTGGTCAGATAGAGGTCCTGAACGATGAGCGAATCGAGACCTCCCAGCAGATCCCGAACCCGCTCGGCCTGCGCCTCGCTCTGGGCGGGGTTCTCACCGATCACGTAGAGACTGTGCAGGTGGCCCTGCTCCATCGCATCGAACATCTGGCTGATATTCCAGCCGGATGTTGCCGGAAGCGGCTTTCCCCAGGCGACCTCGAACTTCGATCTGAGCTCGTCGTTCTCGACGTCCTGAAAGCCGGGGAGCTTGTTCGGCAAGGCTCCCATGTCGCCTCCACCCTGCACGTTGTTCTGTCCTCGAATGGGCACCAGCCCAGACCCGTACCGACCCACGTGCCCGGTGAGGAGGGCGAGGTTGATGAGAGCAAACACGTTGTCGGACCCGTTGTGGTGTTCGGTGATTCCCAGGGTCCAGCAGAGTTGGGCGGTGCCGGCCTTGGCGTAGGCATGGGCGAGTTCGCGGATTCCTTCCGCCGGGACACCGGTGACGGCTTCCGCTCGCTCGAGTGTCCACGGTTCGACCGATTCCCGGTACCGATCGAAGCCGGTGGTTGCAGATCGAATGAACTCGTCGTTGGTCAAACCGGCCGCGATGATCTCGCGCCCGACCGCATTGGCGAGGGCGATATCTGAGCCAACGTCGATTCCCAGCCACAAATCGGACCACTGCGCCGAAGAAGACCTTCTCGGGTCGATCGTGTAGAGAGGGGCTCCGTTTCGCAGCCCCTTCAGAAGGTGGTGGAAAAAGATCGGGTGGGTCTCGCGGGCGTTCGAACCCCACAGGATGATGAGATCCGTCTGCTCGATCTCCTCATAGGAGCTGGTTCCGCCTCCCGCCCCAAAAACCGTCGCCAGACCGACGACGCTGGGAGCGTGTCAGGTGCGGTTACATGAATCTATGTTGTTGCTGCCTACCGCCACACGGATGAACTTCTGTGCGAAGAAGTTCATCTCGTTGGTGGCTTTCGAACAGCTGAACATCCCGAACGAGTCCGGACCGTGATCCTCCACGGCGCTCCGGATGCCTTGAGCGGCCCGGTCTAGCGCGTGGTCCCACGAGGTTGGACGGAGTTCGCCGTCCTCCCGGACCAGCGGCTGGGTCAGCCGCTCGTTTCGTCGGTTCACACTGCACCTCCTTCACACAGAAGCTAGCGCGTCCTCCCGGTTTCTCGGCAATGTTGTCAATCCCCGAGAGCAACAGCATTGCTGAGAAAGTCGGAGGGGGTTTCTCGGCAATACTGTTGTTCTCCGCCAACGTCTGTATTGCTGAGAAAATCGGTCAGCGGTCGAGCCAGCGGAAATCCGTGTTACCCCCACTGATGATCACGCCCACCCGGCGCCCTTGGATGTTCATTTTGCGAACGGCGGCCAAGCCGACTGCACCGGAGGGTTCCACAACGACCTTCATCCGTTCGAGGTGGAATCGGGCCGAGTCGACGATCTCCGCTTCGGATACGGTCACGATTTCGACCAGGTGTTCCTGCAGAATGGCGAAGTTCCGCCTTCCCAAACCGGTGAGCAGGCCGTCGCCGAGAGTCTGAGGATTCGACACGGCCGGGTACAGCACCCCATCCCGCAATGATCGGAAAGCATCATCGACTGCCTCAGGCTCGGCTCCGATCACGCGAATCTGATCGTCGACGGCATGAGCCGCAATGGCTGATCCGCTCAGAAGTCCGCCTCCTCCGACGGGCGCAACGAGGACATCCAGGCCGGGCGCGTCTTCCAGCAGTTCCAAAGCAGCCGTCCCCTGGCCGGCTATCACCATTGCATTGTCGTACGGGTGGATGAGTACGGCACCCGTCTCGGCAACCAGCCGGCGCGTGGTTTCCTCCCTCTCGGCCTGTTTACAGAACACGATTTCCGCGCCGTAGCCGCGGACAGCATCGACCTTCACGGCCGGCGCGTGATCCGGCATCACGACCCAGGCGCGAATTCCCCGCACCGAGGCGGCATAGGCAAGTGCCTGACCGTGGTTTCCCGATGAGTGGGTGGCAACACCCCTACTCGCCTCGTCTGCAGACAACGCAAGCACGGCGTTCGTTGCGCCCCGTGCCTTGAAAGCTCCGACCTTCTGCAAGTTCTCACACTTGAAGAACACCTCCGCGTCGAGTTCTCGATTCAGGGTTGAGGAGCTCAATACAGGCGGCCGCCGCACGAACGGCTCTATCCGTTTGGAGGCCGCCAGCACGTCGTCGAAGGTGGGGATGTCCATGGCGGAGAGTGTACGCGGCACCGTCAAAACCGTTGTGCAGGTATTCTCGGTGTTCACCGTTTCTAGGGGCCCAATGATCATCGACGAGTTCATCCAGCAGTTTCCGGATGCCGATCCCGACGAGACTCGCGAGTGGCTCGACTCACTCGACGCGGCCGTCGGCCATGCGGGCCCGCGGCGCGGACAGTATCTGATCAGCCGGTTGATAAAACGCGCCAGGGAGATCGGCGTCGATGTTCCTGCTCTGGTGTCGACCCCGTACATCAACAGCATTCCGCCCGAAGAAGAACCCTGGTTCCCGGGCGATGAGCAGATGGAACGGCGGATTCGCAGAGCCATCCGGTGGAACGCGGCAGTCATGGTCATCAAAGCCAACTACGTAGCGGAAGGAATCGGCGGACACCTTTCGACCTTTGCGTCGTCTGCTGCGCTCTACGACGTGGGATTCAATCATTTCTTCCGTGGAAAGGAGGACGGCCTGCCGGGCGACTCCGTCTATTTCCAGGGCCATGCCGCCCCCGGAATATACGCACGGGCCTACCTCGAGGGGCGGATCACCGAGGAGCAACTGGATCACTTCCGGCGCGAGATCGCCGGCAACGGGCTTTCGTCGTACCCCCATCCCCGGCTGATGCCCGACTTCTGGGAGTTTCCGACGGTTTCGATGGGACTCGGACCGATCAATTCGATCTATCACGCCCGCTTCCTGAAATACCTGCACAACCGTCGTATCGACGACGCAGGTCAATCCCGGGTTTGGTCATTCCTGGGAGACGGCGAGACCGACGAACCTGAGACGCTCGGATCAATCACGCTCGCCGCTCGGGAGAAACTGGACAATCTGACCTGGGTCATCAACTGCAACCTTCAGAGGCTCGATGGACCGGTACGCGGCAACGGGAAGATCATTCAGGAACTCGAAGCGATATTCCGTGGGGCAGGCTGGAACGTCATCAAGGTCATCTGGGGCTCGAACTGGGATCCGCTGCTCGCGGCCGATGCCGGCTCGGTACTGGTCGACAACATGAACCGCCGGGTGGACGGCGACTACCAGCGCTACAAGGCTCACGACGGCGCCTACGTGCGGGAGCATTTCTTCGGCCCCGACCCACGCCTCCGCCACATGGTCGAGCACATGACCGACGATGAGATCTGGGCACTCCGTCGCGGCGGACACGACTACAAGAAGCTCTATGCGGCATACAAACGAGCCACGGAACTCACCGGAGCCCCGACCGTGATCCTCGCCAAGACGATCAAAGGATGGACGCTTGGACCGGATGTCGAGGGCCGGAACGCGACTCATCAGATCAAGAAGCTGAACAACGCCCAGCTGATGAAGCTTCGCACGCGGCTCTCGCTCGACGACGTCATCCCGCCGCTCGGCGATGACGATGAACCTCCATACCTGAAGTTCGAAGAGAACTCCCCCGAGTACAACTATCTGATGGAACGTCGCAGGGCGCTCGACGGACCACTCCCCTCGCGTCGAACGACCATCAGACGGCCGCTGACCCTGCCGGATCCCGCCGTGTTTGCAGAGTTCGACGGCGGATCGGGAAAGAACGAAGTGTCGACGACCATGGCGTTCACGAGACTCCTCCGCAACATGGCGCGTGATGAGCAGTTTGGACCGAGAGTCGTCCCGATCATTCCGGACGAGGGCCGGACATTCGGGATGGACGCGCTCTTCAAAGAGCTCGCCATATACGCCTCTGAAGGCCAGAAGTACGAACCGGTCGACGCGCAGCTGCTGCTCTCCTACACGGAGCGGAAGGACGGACAAATCCTCGAGGAAGGCATCACCGAGGCCGGCTCCATGGCAAGCTTCACCGCCGCCGCCACGTCGTATGCGACCCGGGGCGTACCGATGGTTCCATTCTTCGCCTTCTATTCGATGTTCGGATTCCAGCGAGTCGGTGATCTCATCTGGGCCGCCGCCGACAGCCGGGCGAAGGGTTTCCTGCTCGGGGCCACAGCCGGGAGAACCACGCTGGCCGGCGAAGGACTCCAGCATCAGGATGGCCATAGCCTCCTGCTCGCCTCGGCTGTCCCTGCCTGTGAGGCCTACGACCCGGCCTTCGCCTACGAGATGGCGACAATCATCCGTAGGGGCCTCGATCGGATGTACCGCGACAACGAAGACGTCTTCTACTACCTCACGATCTACAACGAGAACTACGTCCAGCCTCCAAAACCGGACAACGTCGATGATGGAATCATGGCCGGCCTCTATCGGTGGGATGGCGCTCCAGAAGGTGCCAGCCACAAGGCAGCGATTCTCTTCTCCGGTTCGACGCATACCGCGGCTCGTCTGGCTCGCCAAGAACTGGCCGAGAACTTCGATGTCGGTGCAGAGTTGTGGTCGGCAACTTCATACAAGAAGCTGCGTGAAGACGCGCTGGCCACCGATCGATGGAACAGACTCCATCCCGGTGAGGAGCAACGCTATCCCTACGTCGACCGGCTGTCGGCGGTGGGTGGTCCGATCGTTGCGGTCACCGATTTCGTGCAGGCCGTCCCCGATTCAATCGCTCGGTGGGTTCCCGGAACGTACCTCACGTTGGGGACAGACGGCTACGGGCGCTCGGACACGAGGGAGGCGCTGCGACGCTTTTTCGAGATCGATGCCGGACACATCGTCGTTGCCGTTCTGTCAGGCCTCGCCCGTGACGGCGAGATTCCGACCGAGCGGGTCGTCGAGGCGCTCGAGCGATACGACATCGATCCGGATCAACCTGATCCGTTCACGGTCTGAGCAATCCGAATGCCGCCTCCAGTCGGTTCTGCAGCGCGGCCAGGTCCTTCGCGTCCCAGTATTCCGGTTCGGAACGTAGGAACGAAGTCAAGTCGCTCGAGTTGTCGAAGACCGCGGCGGGTACCTGATAGGTGTCGGAACCACTGACTACGTCGATCGTTCCGGGTCGCGTCGCCGAGTCCATCAACCAGACGGCATCATCCCCTCCGTAGTCGCTGATCATCACCTGTTCGGGAACGCCGTGGTACAAGATCGAGCCCTCTTCACCGGTCACTGTGCGCTCCCGATTCTTTCGCCTGCTCTCTTCTGGAGTAACCCTCACGTACAGAATCCGGGCTCGCTCCAGGATCTCCGGAGCGAGCAGCGACAAAGAGTGCCGGTATCCCATGGGCGGCACCGGCGGCAGCGAGGAACCGGCCGACACGCCGCGCGCAAACTCAATCACGATCGTGTTTCCCGGCTCCCATCGGCGCGCTGCGATTTCCTCGAACAGCACCCCGGCCTCGGCTTCGATCCCGAGCTCGATGCGCCTTCTCGAGTGCGGTTCCAACGAGGGGAAGTACGGATCACCTCCGGACTTGTTCCTGGCCGCCGCCAGCCTATCCGTCAGCCAACGACCGGCCGACGTTTCACGAACAGGACGGTGGGTCAGGAAACCGAAGTCCTCGTTGATCAGGTGAATCAGCGTCCCCCAATCACGCGGGTCGACGAATGTGCCGTCGTCGGACGCGAAGAAAGGCGGCTCCAACCCCAGTCCAACTGCTTCTCGAGATAGGCGACGCATCAGGTGCACATAGGGGAAGTCGTCGACCTGGACGGTCGCCCCGATTCCGAGGCTGTGACGGCCGACCTCGGGATCGAGCCATTCCAGGTAGCGGCGAAGCTCGGATTTACCGGAAGCGGGAAGAGCCAGAAGCAGGAGTATCTCGATCATTCGGGGGGAATCTACAGCAGAGAGCGGATCGGCCGAACACGGACGTTCATCCGACATGCGCGCCGATACGGCCGTGTGATCCCGATGTGGTGGATCTCCGAATGGTCGACCCACGTAGATCCAGAGGGCCGGCTAGTAGATTCGATTCGGTGGTCACCAAGCGCGACATTCTCTCGCTTCTCGACGAGCTGACCGAACTGACGATCCTCGATGAGGGCGATCCGCAGTCGTTCCGCGTCCGTGCCTACGAGAACGCCAGGCGCGCCATCGAAAGCCAGACCGACGGTGTGGTGAGCATGTCGGAAAAGGAGTTGGTTGCACTCAAGGGGATCGGCAAGGGCACCGCCGCCAAGATCACGGAGTTCGTTTCGACGGGTCGCTCGGAGAAGCTGGAGAGTCTTCGAGCCGAGTACCCGGCCGAGTTCGTGCGACTGACCAAGATTCCGGGCATCGGGCCCAAAACAGCGCGACGCCTTCGGGATGAGCTGAACATTCATGACCTCGCCGGCCTCGAAGCAGCACTCGATCAGCAACTCCTCCGGAATCTGCCGGGATTCGGCGCCGGCAAAGAAGAGAAGATCGGACGCGGGATCGACCAACTCGGACTCCGCGGAAAAGAGCAGCGATTCCCCATATCCGAAGCATGGCCGGTGGCGACGGCCCTGGTGGGAACCCTCGAGAGCCTGCCCGCCGTGGTTCGTGTTCGGGTGTGCGGGAGCCTCCGACGCCTTCGCGAAACGGTGGCCGATCTGGATATCGTCGTAGCCACCCATGACCCGGACGCCGTCGGCGCGCACGTAGTCGGCCTGCCGATTGTCGGCGAGGTCCTCGGGCACGGGTCTACCAAGACGTCTTTCGTCACGGCGGCCGGGCTACAGGTTGATGTACGTGTCGTGACACCCGATCAATTCGGTGCAGCGGTGCAGTATTTCACAGGGTCGAAAGCCCACAACGTCTCGGTCCGGCAAGTCGCCCTCTCGCAGGGCATGACCCTCAATGAGTATGGGTTGACGAGCATCGAGACCGGTGAGGTCATCGCCTCGGCAGCCGAGGAGGACATCTACCGCTCTCTAGGACTCGAATGGGTTCCACCTCCGATGAGGGAGGGAACCGGCGAGATCGAGGCGGCCGCGACGGGAAGACTGCCGGACGTCGTCACACTGAACGACATCAAGGGCGATCTGCACGATCACACTGATCGGTCCGGGGACGGACGAGCGTCTCTCGAGCAGATGATTTCCGCAGCGCAGGAGCATGGGTTCGAGTACCTGGCGATCACCGATCACGGGATCAATCTGACGATCAACGGAGTGGACCGCGCCGGGATGCTGAAACAGAGGCAGGAGATCCAGGAGATACAGGATCGGTTCTCCGATCTCCGGATATTGCACGGCTGTGAGTTGAACATCGGCCTCGATGGGACGGTCGACTTCGACGATGCATTCCTGGCCGGATTCGATTGGTGTGTGGCAAGCATTCACGACGGCTTCGACCGGCCGGCCGCCGAACAGACCATCCGGCTCATCACCGCGATGCAGAATCCGGCAGTGAACGCCATCGGCCATCTCAGCGGTCGGATGATCGGGCGGCGACCGGGAATCGCGTTCGACATGGAGGCCGTCCTCGAGGCCGCCGCGCTGACGGGAACTGCCCTCGAAATCAACGGCGCATTGGAGCGCCTCGACGCGACGCCGGAGGTGATCCGGGCAGGGATCGACCTCGGAGTCCACTTCGTGATCTCGACGGACTCCCATCATCCGTCCGAGCTGCGCCGAATGGAATGGGGCGTCGCCAACGCGCAACGCGGCTGGTTGACGCCCGATCGGGTCGTCAACACGTGGCCGTTGAACCGAGTCCTCGACTGGATAGGTTCCGTCTGAGCGGTTGGGACACTTTTCTCCGCAATACTGTGGTTCTGGGGGATCAACAGCATTGCCTGGAAAACCCCAATGAAGTTCTCGGCAATACTGTGGTTCTGGGGCATCATCAGCATTGCTGAGAAACCTGATCAGTAGATGAGGCGTTCGAGAGCCGCCCTCAGCAACCCCGGCCGTCCCGGCTCACGGGTGGATACCACAAGCACCGGTGCGTCCATCGCTTCGGCAATGGTGTCGGTCAACTCGGTCCCGAGGCCCGTAGTCCGTCGGGATGCGCCGAGTATCACCAGATCGGCACCCCGACCCCGTTCTGCAATGGCTTCGATGAAGTTCGGGGCGCGCTCCACGATGCTCGACGTTCCGGCGCTGCACAGTTCCTCCAGCCGACCGTGGTAGCCCCTGATCGCTTCGACCTGAGGATCGGTCGCGTCTTCAGGCAGCACATGCACGAATGAAAGCGAGGCATCGGGCGAGGACGCGAAGCGATTCCCGACGTCGATCTTCATCATGTCGTAGGGGGAACCTGCGCCCATTACCGTGATGTTGCGAAGCCCCTCGAGCCGGCGTCGATGAAGCACGGCCATATCGCACGGAGCATTCTCCTGGAGCCACCGGATGTCGGCTGAGAACCCTCGTCTTCTTCTGCCCACCTCCGCCTGGTAACTCAACACGAGATCCACCGCGTGCCTGGCTATGTAGTCGTTTATCCCCTCGCGGACGTCGGAGCCGCGCGGCCGGACCACACCAACGTCGATCCCCAGTTCGTCGGCGATTCGCCGGACGCCCACCCGGAAAGGATCGCTTGCCTCCGGATATACCGTTCGCCGCCACCACAACGTACCTGCAGTGTCGCGATCCACCCGGGCAAGGGTGATTCGGCCATCTTCGGCGGCGAGGCTCGATGCCAGCCGGAGGAGGTTGCGCAGACGGGTGGATCCGATCGTGTCCGACAGCGGTATCAGGATGTGATCCCGGCCCGGACGGGCCAGTGCATCACGAGTCAGATCGATGAGACGAGCCGTAGCGCGGAGGCGCAGCGCGTCCAGCAGAGCACTCTCGTGCGAAACCCTCGATTGCCCGAACATCCGGTACCAGAACACGCCGATTACGACTATTCCGACCGCCCCGAAGATGGGGAAGAACCCGAGCTGTGTGAAGAGGACCAGAACCCCGAGAATCCCGGCGATCTGGACCCACGGGTATAGCGGCGACTTGAAACCGGGCTGATACCACGGAACCTCGGCCTCACGAAACGCGATGACCGAGAGATTGACGATCGAGAACACGAGCACCTGGAATGCAGAAGCCAGCTTGGCCAGTTCCAATAGGGGGACCGTGGCGATCAAGACGACGAGCGTCGCCCCGGTGACCAGCACAGAGGCCGTCGGTGTTCCGCTCCGGGCACCAACTCGCTCGAAGAACCGGGGGGCCAGCGCGTTGCGAGCCATGGCGAACGGGTAACGGGAGGAACTCAGCAAGCCGGCGTTGGCCATGCTGATGAGAGCAAGGATGGCGGTGACCGCCACCACATCCTGACCGATCGTATCCGAGAAGTTGGCTGCCGCAGTCACCATGGGAGCGTTGTCGGTCGTCAGCCGGTCGAGATCGACGTTGCCGACGACCACCGCTATCAGCGCCGGATAGAGGACCAGCATGAGGCCGATGGATCCGAGCATTCCCATCGGGAGCGACCGTGACGGGTTCTTCACCTCCTCCCCGATCGAGGCGACCTTCGTGACCCCCGCGTACGACACGAATACGAGCCCGGTGGCGGCGAGGATGCCGCCGATGCCTTCGGGCGCGAACGGCGTGAACGCCGATGCGTCTGTCGAGCCTGCACCTCCGACGACTACGAAAAACAAGACCCCCAGAACGGCCGCCACGATTGCAGTCTGGAATCGGCCGGACACCCGCACTCCGATCGAGTTCAACGAAGTGAGCAGTACCGCAAGCCCGATTCCGACCAGCTCAACCGGGAGATCGACCAGGAAGTCGAGGTAGCCCTCGAAACCCACCAGCGCGAAAGCCGATTTGAACACGAGGGCGAACCAGACTCCGAAACCGGCGATGGTTCCCATCAAGGGGCCCATGGCACGGTCGATGAAGACGTATGTACCGCCGGCCATAGGCATCGCCGAGGCCATCTCCGCCATGCTGAGAGCCGCAGGAACCACGATCAGACCGGCGAGGAAGTAGGCGACGACGGCGGCCGGTCCCGCCAACTCCGCAGCCAGCCCGGGAAGCACGAAGATCCCGCTCCCGATCATTGCCCCGAGGCTGACTGTGAAGACGGCAGGAAGGCTCAGATGGCGTCGGAGGCTGGTGCTCAACTGTCATTCCTCGCTGTGAACGTACGCAGTCCCGGTACCGGTAGAAGCTTCAGGCGCGGGACTTCGAGCCGACCTTCTCGAGACTCTCAACAAGACGGCCGAAGAACCGTTCCAGACACTCGTCGGCTATTCGATGCAGATACACGGTGTCGACGAGCGCCCCGACGGCCTTGAGGGGCGGCCGGTAGTGAGAGGTGAAGGCCACCTGTGTTCTTGCTCGTCCGACCGGGAAGACTTCCAGTACCCCCGCCAGGGCGGGGAAGAACCCGCGACGCTCGGCCGCGCGCCATCCGATCTCCCGCCTGGATAGCGGAAGCGGTTCGGTCACTTCGTCGAAGTCACCGATTTCGAGAGTGACGTCTGCCCCGAGGATGACTCCATCAACTTCGACGTCCAGTATTCCGGAGGTCTCATCCCGGTTCTGTGAGGTGCCGTCGAGGCAGGCGGCCAGCAGCCGGGCCGGATCATCTCGCATCAGCCTCCTGGCGGTTTCATAGGGGATGTCCACCGTTGCGAAGTGGAACTCGTTGCGCTGCATACCGGACTCTCGGCGTTCTGCTCTAACCCAATCACAAAGGACTTGCCGGTAACAGGGTCGAAGGTGAGTTCCAGTCCGGAGGGCGCGCCTAGCCTCCCGGAAGATGAGTTCATTGGAACACGCCCGTGCCCTCGTGGCCGAAGCCGGACGAGTTGCTACCTTCACCGGTGCCGGTCTGAGCGCTGAATCGGGCATAGCGACGTTCCGGGACCCGACCACGGGCTACTGGGCCCGCTACGACCCGGCGGAACTGGCCAGTCCGGTAGGGTTCGCTGCCGATCCGGAGCTCGTCATCGATTGGTACAACCACCGAAGACGAACCCTCGCCGCGGCCGAGCCGAACGCCGCCCACCGTTCCCTGGCCGAGTGCGCCGACCTGATCCATGTGACCCAGAACGTCGACGACCTGCTCGAGAGGGCCGGGGCAAGGCGAGTTCTCCACCTGCACGGATCCATCGGCCTGGACCGCTGTGATCGAGCCTGCGGTTACGAGGAACGGATCGACCTCGCTGCTCCGCCGGGCCTCAGGCCGTGCCCATTCTGCGGGGCACCTATTCGTCCCGCCGTGGTCTGGTTCGGCGAGACTCTGCAAGAAGCCGTTTGGAACGCATCCGTCGAGGCAATCAGCCGAGCAGACTTGCTGCTCGTCATCGGAACCTCCGGTGTCGTGTACCCGGCCGCCGGCCTCATCGACCATGCACGCAGCACCGGTGCGGCCGTGGTAGTTGTCAACGCCGAGCCGATCAGATCTCCTGCTGATGTCGTGCTCATCGGCTCGGCTGTCGAGTTCGTGCCGAAGATTCTCGCCGGTCGACGCACCGGTGGCCCGGGCGGATCGCCCGGCTCAGACGTCGGCCGGCTCGATTAGGAGAACCGGTCCGGATGGCCGGCCGGTACCGGTTCGAGGGGCGCAATGAACCGGAGCCGATCGATGAGGCAGACCGATTCAGGGTCTTTCTCATCAGAGATGATCCGATCCCCTCCCGACGGACCCCGCCACCGTGTTGTTTCCCCGAAAGCAACGCGATCCGAAGGGCAAGCCACCACCGGCGACGGCGAAGCGAGCCGCGGCCGCGTCTTTCAGATGGGCATCGAGTAGGTCAAAGGCGGGCGGAGCGCCAATGGGTCCGCCGTTCGCCGCCCCTCGACGTGAAACCGCCCTACTTCTTGGCCTGCTGGTAGTAGGGGTTGTTACCCGAGTCGTGATCGGTCACATCGACCACTCTGGATATCTCCGGAATCGCCTCGGTGATTATGCGCTCGATTCCGTGTTTCAAGGTGACGGTTGCCATTCCACACCCCTGGCAGCCGCCCATGAGCTCCAGGTAGACGGTGTCCTCCTCGACCGAGATCAACCGGGCGCCTCCGCCGTGAGAGGCTATCGCCGGATTGACTTCGTGTTCGAGGACATGCTGGACCTGCTCGGCCAGAGGTCCGGTGAGCTCCGCGCGATCTGCGCTCGGAATCGTCGGACTGACCGGGTTGTTGGGGTTGTCGATGGCGAGGCCGGGGTTCATCGGATCCGAGCCCAGGTTGATGTTGGCGCCACGCAGTTTGTCCACGTCTGCCGAGCGAATCAGCACCGCCAGGTCGCCGATTCGCTCGATCACATCGGTCGGCTGCGCATCGCCAACCGGCACGAAACTGAGTTCGTAGTTGTAGAGCGGGCCGCGCGCGCCGGTCACCTCTATGAAGAGTGCGAACTCGTCATCACCTGGTTCGGCATCGCGGATTTCAGCGATCATCCGCAGGGCGTCATCGGTTATTGAAAGAATCGTGTCGTTCATTCCGCTTCCACTGGGTTGGGCATGGTGCATGCTAACGGTTCGCATGTTTTGCGCACCTCGGTAGGGTGCAAGCCTCCATGCCGCACATCGTCCTCATTCTGCCAACGTCCACATACCGGGCCACCGAGTTCGTCGACGCCGCCGAGCGGCTGGGGGTGGAAATCACGGTGGCGTCGGAAGATGCACCACCGCTCGCCGCAACAGCCGGGGCGCCCCATGTGCTCATCGACTGCAGTTCCCCTGAGACCTCCGCCGCGACCATCGTCGAGCATGCCGACGGCCATCCGATCGATGCGATCGTGGCCGCCGACGATCAGGGCGTCGAGATCGCCGCTCTCGCCGCCGCCCGGCTCGGTCTGCCTCACAACCCGCCCGTCGGAGTGGCCGCCACCAGGAACAAGGCAATGCTGCGACGGGCGCTCGCCAGGGCAGAGGTTCCCCAACCGGCGTTCGGTGTCGTGAATACAGCAGAAGATGCCGTGGCGGCCGTCGCCGATCTCGGCGCCCCCGCAGTCCTGAAGCCTCTCGGCCTCAGTGCCTCCCAGGGCGTCATTCGGGTCGATGATGCAGAGGAAGCGTTCGCCGCAGCCGAACGTATCCGCCGAATACTGATTACCGAGGGCCACTCTCCAGGTGAACCGATCCTCGTCGAGCGGTTCGTGCCCGGAATAGAAGTTGCGGTCGAGGGTCTGCTCTACGACGGGAAGCTCGAGGTTCTGGCCGTCTTCGACAAGCCCGATCCGCTCGACGGCCCGTATTTCGAGGAGACCATTCTCATCACCCCGTCCCGGCTCCATCCGGAGATGATCGACGAAGTCGTACGCGTCACCGAGCGCGCCATCGGTGCCCTCGAGTTGCGCGAGGGCCCGATACACGCCGAGCTGCGCGTCGACGGCCCGCGCGTGATTCTGCTCGAGGTGGCCGCCCGCTCCATCGGCGGTCTGTGTGGGAGGTCACTCCGTTTCGGTTTGCTCGGCTCCTCACTCGAGACGCTGATACTTCGACGGGCTCTGGGTATGCCGGTCGCAGGCCTGCGCAGGGAGGATCGGGCATCGGGAGCGATGATGCTCCCCATTCCGAGATCCGGAATCCTCCGTTCCGTCCGGGGACGCGAGGCGGCGCTGGCGGTACCCGGGATCACGGGTCTCGAGATCTCGATGCACCCGGGAGACGTGATTCGGGCGCTGCCCGAAGGAAACCGCTATCTGGGTTTCCTCTTCGCGAAGGGGCCGACTCCGGAGGATGCCGAAGCTTCACTGCGGGCCGCGCATGCCGAGCTGGAGTTCGTCATCGATTGAGTGGCGTCGACCGATCCGAGGTCCACGGCACACGCCGGTAACCGTTTTGTCCGCAAGGTGCCGGAGCGGCGAGAATCGGGGAATGCACCTCACCAGGTCCTCCGGCGTCCTTCTACATCCGACGAGCCTTCCGGGCCCGTACGGCGTGGGCGATCTGGGCCCCGCCGCTCATCACTGGATCGAGATGCTGGCCGAGACCGGGACCGGGGTCTGGCAACTGCTGCCGCTCGGCCCCACCGGCTACGGAGATTCGCCGTATCAGTGTTTCTCGGCGTTCGCCGGCAACCCATTGCTGGTGAGCCCGGACCTCCTCGTCGAGGACGGCCTGCTCTCCGAAGCCGACCTCATCGAGTTCCCCCGCTGTGAAGAACGGGAAGTGGACTACGGCGCCGTGATCCCGGCCAAGCTCGCTTTGCTCGACAGGGCCTACCGGCGCGGCGCCCGCTCGGATTGGTCCCGAGAAGTCGCAGCCTTCCGGGCCGAGCAGGCCACATGGATCGAGGACTACTCGCTCTTCATGGCACTCAAAGACATCCACCGGGGACGCCCGTGGTGGACGTGGGACCCCGAGCTCAGAGATCGGGAGGAAACGACGATCGCGCGCTCCCGCGGCAGGCTCGAGGATTTGGTCGACTCACACATTTTCAGGCAGTTCCTGTTCGCCCGTCAGTGGAAGAGAATCCGCAGCAGTGCAGCCGTCCACGGGTTATGCATCGTCGGCGATGCCCCCATCTTCGTCGCGGAGGACTCGGCGGACGTCTGGTCGAATCGGGACCTGTTCCAACTGGACGAGTTAGGTCGCCCGACTGTTGTCGCGGGTGTCCCTCCCGATTATTTCTCCGCGACCGGACAGCTGTGGGGTAATCCGCTCTATCGCTGGGATCTGCACGCCGCAACCGGCTACCGCTGGTGGCTCGACCGGATGCAGGCGGTGCTCGACCTGGTGGATGTGGTCCGGCTGGACCACTTCAGAGGATTCGCCGGCTACTGGGAAGTGCCGGCAGGCGAGGACACTGCGATCAACGGGCGATGGGTCGAAGGCCCGGGGGTCGAGTTCCTCGAAGCGCTGACCGGTGAGTTCGGTGAACTCCCGATCATCGCTGAGGATCTCGGCGACATCACGCCGGATGTCATCGAACTGCGGGACCGCTTCCGGTTGCCGGGCATGAAGATCCTTCAGTTTGCCTTCGACTCCGGTGAGGAGAACGATTTCCTCCCTCACCGTTTCCCGGAGCATTGCGTTGTCTACACCGGCACTCACGACAACGACACCACCCGCGGCTGGTTCGATTCGGCAGATGAATCCGACAGGAAGCATGCCCTCGAGTATCTGGGCGTCGACGGTTCCGACTACGCGTGGGACCTGATCGAGGCAGCATGGAAGTCACGCGCTGCCTGGGCGATAACCACGATGCAGGACGTCTTGAGCCTGGGCAGCGAGGCGCGGATGAACTTCCCGAGCGTTCCGGGGGGCAACTGGAGGTGGCGGATGAAACAGGGCGCTTTCACGGAGGAGCTACGAACCCGACTGCGCTCCCTCAACCGGAAGACCGGGCGACTGTCCGATGCGTGAGCGCACGGTGCTACCTTCGTCCGCATGAGCCGACCCATCACACCAACGGATCTCTGGAGACTGCCGCGAGTAGAGGCACCCGCGGTTTCCGCGAACGGAGCCACCGTCGTCGTTCCGGTGACCCGTTACGACATCGATAAGAACGAGGGAAACACCGTCCTCTACCTGCTTCAAGACGGCGACCCGGCCCCAATCACCGATCCGGCCCGCAGCGCCACCTCCCCCGCCGTCAGCGCCGACGGCCGTTCTATCGCTTTCCTGCGCAAGGACGAGGCAGGAAAGCAGCAGGTCCACCTGCTCTCCTTGGACGGTGGCGAGCCGTTGGTGCTGACCGACCTGCCAATGGGCGCGGCGGGACCGAAGTGGCTTCCGGACGGCCGGCTGGTCGTAGTCGTCAAACTCACTACCGAGGCTCCGACGATAGACGGTACGCGCGAATGGTTGGGCAAGAACGGGTCAAAGTCGCCCCGTGTGACCGAAAGAAGGGTTTACCGGTACTGGGACACCTGGCTCACGGAAGGCGACACGTGGCACCCTTTCGTGCTCGATCCGACGACGCGTGCTCTGACGGACCTCACCCCCGACAGGGACTGGTGGTGGCGTCTCCCTTCACAGGGGGAACAGGGCGATGCGTACGACGTTGCCCCCGACGGCTCGGAAATCACCTTCTCGGCTTGGGAGATCGATGACTCCGACGAAGTCCCGGTCTGGCGCCTCTACGCAGCTCCGATCGACGGCGGTGACGTGAGATGTCTCACGCCCGAACTCACAGGGGATGCGACCTGGCCGCGCTACACCGCGGATGGCAGCCGTCTCGCCTACCTGTTTCAACGAGAAGCCGACTTCTACGCGGACCGCCGCCGGCTGGCCGTAGTCGACAGGATCAGCGGCGAACACCATGTCCTCACCGAGGATTGGGATGCGTCGATCCAGACGGTCGCTCCGGGGCGGGCTGCCGACGAGCTCTTTCTCACCGCAGAAGAGTCGGGACGCGTGGTCCTCTACCGGATCGGACGAGAGGGCGGAACACCGGCGGTCCTGACCAGACAGGGCAGTCTCACCAACCCGGTGGTTGCCGGCGAAGGGACTCTGTACGTTCGATGTCAGAGCCTCTCCCAGCCGCCCGAGATCGGGCGCATCGACCTTTCCGACGGCTCCCTTGCGCGGGTCACCCGGTTCACGGACGAAGTTCTGAGGGACGTGACCCTCGGGTCCGTTGAGGAACTGGTCGTGGAAGGCGCGGAGGGACACGAGGTTCGGACCTTCTTGCTGTTTCCACCCGGGTTCGATGAGGCCGGCGGGCGGGTGCCGCTCGTTCACCTGATTCACGGCGGCCCCCATTCGACCTTCGGAGACAGCTGGCACTTCCGGTGGAATGCCCAGGCGTTCGCGTCGCCAGGGTACCTGGTGGCGATGGTCAACTTCCACGGATCGACTTCCTTCGGTGATGCTTTCACCCGCAGCATCCAGGGCAGCTGGGGTGACCAACCGACGACCGACATTCTCGCCGTCACAGACGCGCTCATCGACCGCGGATTGGTCGATCCGGGCCGGATGGCCGTGACGGGCGGCTCCTACGGGGGATACCTGACCGCCTGGTTGATGAGCCAAACGGATCGGTTCGCCTGTGCAGTCGCCCACGCGGCGGTCACCAATCTGGCCGGAATGTACGCCACCGACATGACATACGGATTCTCCCGCTCGCGCGGCGCCGAAGTCTGGGAAGACCCGGGCCGCGTCGATCGCTGGAGCCCCTCGGCCCATGCCGCCGGGTACAGCACGCCGACTCTGGTCATACACGGCGAGCAGGACTACAGAGTCCCGATCACCCAGGGCCTCGAGCTGTACGGCGTGCTCAAAGCCAAGGGTGTCCCCGCCCGCCTGGTGTACTTCCCCGATGAGAACCATTGGATTCTCAAACCCCAGAACTCCCTGGCCTGGTACGGGGAAGTCCATGATTGGCTGGCTCGCTGGCTCGCTGAGTGACGTCTTACGCGCAGAAGTGCGCGTAAGACGGTTTTGTCATTTTCCGGCATCGGATAACTCCCCCGGGGCGCAACTCGCCACGTCTTCTCGAGGCGTATGCTGAGCGGGCGATGGACGAACCCACAACAGCAGTAGTACTGGCCGGTGGCGACATCGTCGATCCCGACGTCATTGAAGACCTGCCACACGACGGATTCAACGTGGCCGCGGACTCCGGACTCGATCAAGCTCTTGCGCTGGGATTGGAAGTCGATTTGATCGTCGGTGACATGGACTCGGTTTCTGCAGAGGCGCTGTCCGTCTATCGAGACATACCGATCGAGTTGCACCCGGCCGACAAAGACCACACCGACCTGGAACTGGCGCTGCGTGCTGCTATTCGGATGGGAGTTGAGCGGATCATCATCGTTGGCGGCTCGGGTGGGCGTCTCGATCACTTCCTGGCCAACGCCCTGCTCGTTTCGTCGGCCGAGTTCGCAGAAGTCGATGTCGAATGGTTGACGGGTGACGCACGGCTCCACGTCATTCACGGCACGTCCCGGCTTCATTGCGCTCCCGGTCGTCACATCTCTCTACTGGCCGTACACGGACCGGCACAAGGAGTTCGGACCGAGGGACTCAAGTGGGAACTCGACGACGAAGACCTCTTGCCGGGTGCCACGCGCGGGGTGAGCAACGTCTTCGCACAACCCGTGGCGACCGTGACCGTTCGCCGGGGGACCTTGCTGGCGATCATGACCGGGGACATGTCCGTCTAGATCCACCGTCGGCAGCCCACCGCCGCGCGGAGGCCATACCTCCCGGCCAGGACTCCGGAGCGGAACTCCTGCCTCCTAACCGTGGACCTCCGGATTGGCGCATGCCGTCATCGGCCGTCCCTCGAGTCCGGCGATCAGGTTCTCTGCGGCCAGTTCCGCCATCGATATCCGGGTGGCAACGCTTGCAGACCCCAGGTGGGGAATGATCAGGCAGTTATCCAGGCCGAGCAGCGGATGGTCCGGCGGGATCGGCTCCGGCTCGGTGACGTCCAGCGCGGCACGGGCGATCCACCCTTCACGCAGAGCTCGCTCGAGCGCCTCCAAATCGACGAGTCCTCCCCTGCTGCCGTTGACCAAGGTCGCCGTCGGCTTCATCAATCGCAGTGCAGGTTCGTCGATGAGGTGGTAAGTCCCTGAGTTCAGCGGCGCCATGACCACAACATGGTCCGACTCCCGCAACAGATCCTCGAGAGTTCGATGCTGTGCACCGAGTTCGCGCTCGGCCGCCGGGTCGGGGTGCCGGTTCGAGTAGAGGATGCGCACATCGAAACCTCTTGCCCGTCTGGCGATTGCCGAACCGATTCGACCCATTCCGATGATTCCCAAGGTCGTTTGATACAGGTCGCCGCCGAGCAGCAGATCAGGTTGCCATGGTCCCCACCGCCCGGCTCTTACGTAGGCGGCTCCTTCCCCGATACGCCGGACCGAGGCGAGCAAGAGCCCGAAGACCGTGTCGGCGGTGGTCTCGTTGAGGACCTCCGGGGTGTGGCCGACCGGGATCCCCAACCTGGTGGCAGCAGCCAGGTCGACGTTGTCGACACCGACGGCCATCTGACTCACGGCCCGCAACGACGACCCGGCTTCGAAGAGCTCGGTATCGATGAGGTCCGTCAGCATCGAATAGAGCCCGTCGACCTTGCGGATCCGATCGAGCAACCTGTCCCTTGGCATTGCGCGGTTTTCGTCCCAGAGGTCGACCCGAAAACGTTGCTCGAGCATGCCGATCGCGCGACCGGGTGGTCGGCGGGTGACGAGGACGTTCGGGCGATTCTTCATCTAGGCGATCGTAGCCTCGTAGACTCGCCGGCCATGGCCTACTCCTATCCCACCACGAAACGTGACTCCACCGCCGACGACTTCTGGGGTACCCGGGTAGCCGACCCCTACCGCTGGCTCGAAGACACGGAGTCGTCGGATACGAAAGCGTGGGTAGATGCGCAGAACGAGCTCACGTTTGCACACCTCGAGCAGATAGAGATCCGCCGGCGTCTGCGGGACCGCATGGAGCAGTTGTGGGACTTCCCGCGCTGGACGGCACCGATCCGACGGGGTGAGCGGCTCTTCTACACCAAGAACGACGGACTCCAGAACCAGCCTGTTCTCTTTCGACAGGACGGCCGCGACGGGCGGCCCGTGGTGCTGCTGGATCCGAATACCCTCACGGACGACGGCACCGCCGCACTGATCGCATCGGCTCCAAGCGACGACGGCTCGCTGCTCGCCGTCAGCATCGCGGAGTCCGGGAGCGACTGGCAGACCATCGAGATCCTCGACGCCGAAACGGGTGAAGCACTTCCGGACCGGCTGGGCAATGTGAAGTTCACCTCTGTCGCCTGGCGGCCCGATGGCGGCGGGTTCTACTACTCCCGGTTCCCGACGGAGGAGGAGGTCCCGGGTGCTCCGCCCAGCACCAACCAGCGCGTCTACCTTCATCGAGTCGGTACCGGCCAGGAAGAGGACGAGCTGATCTACAGCCGCCCCGACTCGCCGGGTCTGGGTTTCATGCCGTTCGTGACCGCCGACGGTCGTTTTCTCGTCCTGCACGTTTGGGACGGAACGGATACCCGCAATCGGCTCTATTACCGACCCCTGGAGGAAGGCGGGGAGTTCATCCGGCTACTAGACGACTTCGACGCCAGGTACGAGTTCATCGAACACGTCGACGGTCGGTTCATGGTCCTGACCGACCTCGACGCTCCGTTGGGACGGATAGTCGCCATCGACCTCTCCTCTCCCGCCCGCCCCGGATGGGAGGAGATCGTCCCCGAAGGCGACGACGCACTGGTTCACGGAGCTCTGGCGTGCGGACGATTGATGACGATGCGGCTCCGTCACGCCAACCATGTGATTCGCGTGCACGATTTGTCCGGCAACGTGATCGAGGAACCCGATCTTCCCGGAATCGGCAGCGTCGTCGAACTCAGCGGCCGGCCCGGTGATCCGGACGTATTCATCGGATACCAGTCTTTCACGCAGCCGCCCACCGTGCTGCGCTACGAGCCGGGGAGGCGCGGGTTCGAGACGTTCTGGGCGTCGTCCGCCGGTGAAGACGAACGGTTCACAACGCGTCAGGTGTTCGCAACCTCCCCGGATGGGACGCAGGTGCCGATGTTCCTCATCAGCCGTTCAGACCTGGAGACGGATGGATCGACACCGACGATTCTCTACGGATACGGCGGATTCGACATCAGCCTGACACCAACCTATGCACCGGCTCGACTCGCCTTTCTCGAAGCCGGCGGTCTCTTCGTTGTCGCCAACCTGCGCGGCGGTGCCGAATACGGCCAGGACTGGCACCACGCCGGCATGCTGGGAAAGAAGCAGAACGTCTTCGACGACTTCATCGCCTGTGCGGAGTATCTGATCGATGAGGGCATCACCTCGGCCGATCACCTCGGGGTCCTGGGCGGCTCGAACGGAGGCTTGCTGGTGGCCGCAGTGGAACTGCAGCGCCCCGAACTTTTCGGAGCGGCCGTTCCGATGGTTCCGGTTACCGACATGCTGCGCTACCACCTGTTCACGGCGGGGCGCTACTGGACATCCGAATACGGGAATGCCGAAGAGAGTCCGGACCACTTCGAGTTCCTCATCGAGTACTCGCCGGTGCACAACGTGTCCGAGGGAGTGGTGTATCCGCCGACGCTGATCACGACGGCCGACACGGACGATCGAGTTGTTCCGATGCATGCCTACAAGTTCGCGGCCGTCATGCAGGAAAGGGCCGACCCGTCCTCTCCGGTCTTACTGCGAGTTGAGACGCGAGCCGGCCACGGGCTCGGCAAGCCGACCTCGAAGTTGATCGACGAGGCGGCGGACGTGTACGGGTTCTTCCTGCACCACCTGGGCGTTACGCCGTAGGTGACGAGCGGAAAACCACCACGGTTGCTGATATCAGCAATCGAGACCGACCGCCGCGCACGCATCCGCCACGGCCATCCGGGCCGCGGCGACGGCCGCGCGGGTTTCCGCGTCCATCGGCGACGGTCGAGGCTCGGAGAGGCCCAGGTCGAACTTGAGATCGAGGATCCGGACCAGGGCGGCATCGATCAGCTCCTCCGATATTCTTCCGTCGGCGACCGCCTCAACGATCGCGGAAACGGCGGCTTCTATGTCGCCCGGGTTCAGGATGAGGTCGGATCCGGCTTCCAATGCTCTCACGGCCCGCTCTCCCGGTGCCCAGGCCGCAACGGCGAGCATGTTGGCCAGATCGTCGGTCACGATCACACCCGTGAAACCGAGTGCCGCCCGCAGTTGGCCGGTAGTTATCGCCGGGGACATGGAGGCCGGAAGTCCGTCGGCATCGAGTGCCGGGAAGGCCACGTGGGCGACCATCACCATGCGGGCACCGGCCCTGATCGTCGCCTCGAACGGCACTCGATCGGTCGCGGCCCACTCCCGGATGTCGGTGAGAACCACCGGGAGGCCCAGGTGGCTGTCCACAGCTGTGTTCCCGTGCCCCGGGAAGTGTTTGACCGCTGCGGCGATTCCCGCCCTCTCGAAACCCTGGACGGCTGCCACCGCCATCGCCGCCACCAACTCCGGATCACTTCCATAGGAACGGTCACCGATCGCAGGGTTGTCATCTCCCAGGACGTTTACGTCGGCGACGGGTGCGAAATCCAGATTGATGCCGAGCTCGGCCAGCTGCACACCGGTTGCCCAGGCCGCCTGCTCGGTCAGGGCCGCGTCTCCGAGCTCTCCGAATATCCGCGCGGACGGGAATCGCCGGACGTCTTCGAATTTGACCCGATCGATCCTGCCGCCCTCTTGATCGACGGCGATGAAGAGCGGGATGGCACTTGCACTCTGAAGCCGGGATGTCATGTCCGTCAGCGCGATCGAGGAGGCGAGATTCCCGTTGGCAGACTTCAACAAGAAGCCGCCCAGGGGGTAGGTTGCGAGCAGATCGAGCGCAGCGGAACCGTCGCTCCCCACGAACTCGACGATCAGCAGCTGGGCGGCCTTGCCGGCGAGGTCCAGCGAAGCGATGGAGTCTTCGATGAACGACTCCCGCGGCTCTCTGATCGTTGTCGAAGTTGAATCGGGAACAGTCGTCTCGCGGACTGTTGTGCTGGTAGAGGTGGGAGGTACCGACGACGTCGTCGTCGTCGGCACCGTCGTGGACGCGGCAGGGGACGAGCAGGCGACCAGGACTGCAGTCAACAGCACCCCCAGCCCACCGCGCGACGAGATGCCCCGTCTGGCTTCCATCGAACCGCCTATCGCCGGCTGCGCCTACTTCGTGTAGATCGCTTCGATCACGTCCGCATACTTGTCGGAAACGACTCCCCGCTTGACCTTGAGCGTCGGGGTCAGCTCGCCTCCCTCGATGGTGAAGTCTTGCGGGAGAATCCGGAAGGTCCTCACCGACTCCGCCTTTGAAACCGCCTTGTTGGCATCGTCGACGGCTTTCTGGATCTCGCCCCGGAGATCCTCGTCGTCGAGGGCATCAATCAGATCCAGAGGTTTGCCGTGCTCGGCCGCCCAAGCCGGATAGACATCCGGATCGATAGTCACGAGCGCCGAAATGAATGGTTGCGCATCGCCGACCACCATGCACTGGCTGATCAGGGCGTGAGCCCGCATCCTGTCTTCGAGAACCGCCGGCGCGACATTCTTGCCGCCGGCCGTCACGATGAGCTCCTTCTTGCGGCCCGTGATGCGCAGGTATCCGTCTTTGTCGATCTCGCCGATGTCCCCCGAATGGAACCAGCCGTCTTCGTCGAACACCTCCGCCGTGGCCCGCTCGTTCTTCCAGTAGCCCCGGAAGACGCAACCGCCCTTGATCAAGACCTCACCGTCCTCGGCAATGGCCACGCTCCCGCCCGAAACGGGCCGGCCCACCGTCCCGATGCGGATGTCATCCGGCCTGTTGAAGAACGTTGCCGCCGTTGTCTCGGTCAGTCCGTATCCCTCGAGAACGGTTATGCCGAGGCCCTTGTAGAAGAATCCGAGCCGGTCGCCGAGGGCCGCCCCGCCGGAGATCGCATACTCGAGCCGGCCGCCGAAGATGCCGCGCAACTTCCCGTACACGAGTCGGTTGAAGAGCCCGTGGGCGAGTCTCGTGCCGAGTTTGACGGAACCCCGTTGATCTTGCCCGGCGTACGAGATCGCGGTCTTGGCCGCCAGGTCGAAGATCGATCCCTTGCCGTCTGCATCTGCTCGGGCTTTGGCAGTGTTGAAGACCTTCTCGAAGACACGGGGCACCGAGAACACCCAGCGCGGCTTGAAGATGGCGAGTTCCTCAACGAGCTGCGGCACACCGGTCGAATACCCGATCGTGACACCAGTGGTCACGCATCCAAACTGGACGACCTGGGCAAAGCTGTGGGCGAGCGGCAGGAACATCAAGGTCGAGTTGCCCTCGGTGAAGAGATCGTGCAGCTCCTGCATCACCTGGCGGCCGCCCCAGATGAAGTTGTAATGAGTGAGCATGCAGCCCTTCGGTTTCCCGGTAGTACCGGAGGTGTAGATGAGAAGTGCCAGATCGTCGTGCGACACCGAAGCTATGCGTGCGGCGACCTCGCGAACAGCATCATCAGTGGCGGAGTCGGCGAGATCGACGAGGCCGCCGGAGTCGATCACGAACACGGCTTTCAGCCCGTCTGCGGCGCCGTCGACGACGGCTTTGAGCTCATCGTTTTCGCAGAACACCATCATGGCCCCGCTGTCGCTCAAGATCCACTCGACCTGTTCCGGTGATGATGTTTCATAAATCGTCACGGGAACCCCGCCGGCCAACCACACGGCATACTGAGCCAGGGTGAACTCCATCCGGGTACCCGAGTAGATGGCAACCCGATCGCCCTTGTCGAGACCGCCGGCGATCAATCCGGCGGCCATCGCCTCCACCCTCTCGAGCATCTCCCTGGTCGAAACGTTCACGAAGCGGTTCCCGTCCCGATAGGCGAGAGCAGGAGCGTCCGGATGAGACTCGGCCCGGCTGATGAAGGCGGAGACAGCGTTGTCGTCGAACGCAACCGGCGTCTCACCGGGGCTCGTGTACTTCTTCATGACCGTCCTCCCTCGGACCGTGATCGGCAGCGCGGCGCACACCGCGCTCTCGATGCTAGCCAGCGGGAATGGGCCAAACTCAGGCCACCGCGGATGCGACGCGCAGTGCTTCGATGTCGGCCGGAGAAAGCCCGAGCTCGGCCAGTATCTCGTCCGTTTGTGCACCCGGTGGGGACTTCTCGCCTGCGAGCGCACCCGGCGTCCGGGAGAATCGTGGAGCAGGCCCCGGCATCAGACCTTCACCGGTGGTGACGAACAGCCCGCGCGCAACGTTGTGCGGGTGGTGAGGAGCCTCCTCCCAGGACAACACCGGGCTCACACACGCGTCGGTGCCTCCAAACACTGCTTCCCACTCGGCGCGGGTCTTCTTGGCAAACACCAGGGCGAATCGTTCACGTAGGACTGACCATCCCGACCGATCCATCTGCGCCGGCAAGTCGGCTTCGCCCAGGCCGAGCCCGTCCAGCAACTCGGCGTAGAACCGGGGTTCGAGAGCCCCGACCGCCATGTACCCACCGTCCGCCGTCGCATAGGTCGCGTAGAAGGGCGCGCCGCCGTCGAGGAGATTGGCCCCTCGCTCATCCTCCCAGAGCCCAGAAGCTCGCATCTCGTGAAACATCGTCGTCAGCAAGGCGGAGCCGTCGACCATCGACGCATCGACTATCTGCCCGATCCCGGAAACCCGCGCCTCGTGGACTGCGGCCAGCAAACCGACCACCAGAAACATCGCTCCGCCACCGAAATCACCCACCAGGTTGAGGGGAGGCGGAGGTGGACGATCCCCCGAGCCGATCGGCCACAACGCGCCCGATATCGCCAGATAGTCGATGTCGTGCCCGGCCGTGTGGGCAAGTGGACCCTCCTGACCCCAGCCCGTCATCCTCCCGTAGACCAGTCGGGCATTCCGGGCCAGGCACTCTTCCGGGCCTATACCAAGCCTTTCGGCGACACCGGGCCGGAAACCCTCTATCACGACGTCCGCCCTTTCCACCAACCGCATAGCCAGGCCCAATCCGTCGGGATGCTTGAGATCGACGGAGATGCGACGCCGGCCTCTCGCCATGAAACCGGGAATCCAACTCGAGCCGGCCGCGGTTCGATCAACCTGTATTACCTCTGCGCCCATGTCCGCCAGCAGCATCGCCGCGAACGGTGCCGGACCGATCCCGGCGAACTCGACCACGGTGAGGCCGGCCAAAGGTCCCATGTTCAGGAAACCGCACCCGGCTCATCAACGAAGGGATGCAGCTCCAGGTAACCGGAAATCACCGCCTGGATGATGGCGGCCGTCGGAAGGGCGATCACGGCTCCGAGCGCACCGAGCACACCGATGCCGGCAATGGCCGATCCGAACGCCACGGCAGGATGAAGCGACATCGTGCGGGCGGTGATACGCGGCGCAAGTAGATAGTTCTCAATCTGCTGATAGGCGATCAGCACCACCAGCACCCAGAGCGCCTTGACGGGAGACTCGAAGAACGCCGCCAGAACCGGAAGCACAGCGGCTATGTAGGTGCCAACAGCCGGAACGAACTGGGACACGACACCCACCCAGATGGCCAGGGCCAGGGCATTCGGGATGCCGAGTATGCGCAGCGCTATCCATGCAATGAGGGCCGACGCAGCTGCGAGTAGCAGCCGCGAATAGACGTATCCACCGGTCTTCTCGACCGCGATCTCCCATATGCGGAGCATTTCCCGTTGACGGTCGGGGCGGAAGACTCGCAGGACCACCCGCCTGAACTTCGGGCCTTCGGCCACCATGTAGAAAGCGAACAGTGCGACGGTCAGGCCCGTGATTACCGCTCCCAGCAGAGCCGAACCGAAGCCGAGAAGGCCGGATGCCACGTCTGATCCGTAGTCGGAGAGAAGCGCTGCGAAATCAGGGGAACCTCCCTCGAACATCGACTCGGCGATGGTGATATCGAGCCATTCGTCGAGTGCCGAAGTCACCTCGTCGACATAGTCCGGAAGATCCTCGGCGAAGGCGGTGCCTTGATCGACGATGGCCGGAACCATGATGGCGACAAAGGCGACGAAGAGTACGCCGGTGACGATGAACACGATGCCCGTTGCCACTCCGCGACTCCAGCCGCGCCCTGCGAGGTACTTGACGGCGGGTTCGAGGGCAAACGATACGAAGACCGCCATGAGCAAGGCCAGGAACAGCCCGGTCACCCTGGAGAGAAGCCACAGAACCCCTGCCGTCAAGAGGACTGCGGAAATGGCGTACCAGACACCCCGGCGGAACCACCGGGGAACGTTCACGAGTTCGGAATCCGTCATGCACCGCGCAGGATACGGCCTCCGATGCGCCGAAGCGCGGATTCACTTTCCGGGAATGCTGCGTCTGGTGCGGCCGACGGAGAACCAGAAACCGGTCCGTGGAACCTGTTCGGCGGGCCTGGACGCACACGGGTTGCCGGTCCGCGGCCTCTACCCCGGAGGCATCCTGGATCGCGATTCGAAATCGGAGTAGCTTCCTCCAATGCCGCCGGGAGGAGCTGATTTTGGGTAGCAAACCCAGCAAACCGAGCAAGGAATATCGCGCCCGCATCTGGGTCAAGCTCAGCGACGACTTTCTTCCGCATCCTTTGCTGTCGAAGGCCGAGCTCGAAGCCCGTCTCACCGAGGCTCTGGGAGCCGGAACCGACGACTCCCCCATCGCGTCCGTTCAGGTCGACGACCCGAGGTGATGGAGGCGCCTTGCGGACCGGCTAGCGCGGACCCATCCGCGCTCCTGCATCCAGCCTGATCACTTCACCGTTGATCATCGGGTTCTCGAAGACGGCGATGGCCAGATGCGCGAAGTCGTCTGCTGTGCCCAGTCGTCGGGGGAATACGTGCACCTGGGCCAGCGAATCCTTCAGCTCCTGAGGAGCACCGGCCAGCATGGGCGTATCCATGATCCCGGGAGCAATCGTGTTCACGCGGATACCGGTGCCGGCCAGATCACGGGCCAGCGGCAATGTGAGGCCGACGATTCCGCCCTTCGAGGCAGAGTAGGCCGCCTGGCCGACCTGGCCTTCGTAGGCTGCTATCGAGGCCACGTTGATGATGGCGCCGCGTTCTCCGCCCTCGTTCGGTTCATTCCGGCTCATGACGCCGGCGACCCGACGAAGCACATCAAACATTCCGATCAGGTTGACCTCGATGGTGAATCTGAAACGATCGAGCGGAAACAGTTCACCTTCCCTGGTGACTACCCGGTGGGCAGTCACGACTCCGGCCGCGCTGACGAGGAGATCGATCTTGCCGTGGGCCGCCTCGGCCCCGGCTACGGCCCCGGCGACTTGTTCGGTATCGCGCACATCTGCGGGCACAAAGACGGCCCCCGCTCCCATGCTCTCGGCAACTGCCGCGCCGTCCGACGTCGGCAGGTCGAGAATGGCGACCTTGCCGCCTCGCGCCGCCAGCGCTTCAGCCGCACCCCGGCCCAATCCCGATGCTCCACCTGTGACCAATGCAACAGAACCCTCGATACGCACAATCCGCCTCCCTGTACTCGTGGATTTGACGCTACCAGCCGCAGGATCTGCTGAGATAGTCGTCGTATGACAGCCATCGGAATGTTCGATTCCGGGGTGGGCGGGCTCTCGGTACTCCGGGAGACACGCCGGCTTCTCCCCGACAGCCGCATCGTCTATGTGGCCGATCAAGCCTATGGACCCTACGGCGACAGAACCCTGGATGACGTCCGGCAGCGCGCCGATCTCATCACCGAGAGGTTGACGAACGAAGGGGCCGGGATGATCGTGATCGCCTGCCACACGGCATCGGCGGCGGCACTCCACTACCTGCGCGAGCGCCGTCAGCCGCTGCCGGTTGTGGGCATCGAACCGGCCGTCAAACCAGCCGCCGAACGTACGGCTACCCGCACGGTCGGCGTGCTGGCCACTACTGCCACCTTTCAGGGCGAACTGTTCGCGAGCGTCGTGTCCCGGTTTGCGGCCGGAACGAAGGTCATCGCCAGGCCGTGTCCGGGACTCGCCGACCTCGTCGAAACGGGAGCCGAGCGGTCGAAGATCGAACGCGCCGTGCGGGAGCACCTGGAGCCCTTCCGGGGACGCAACGTCGATCAGATCGTTCTCGGGTGCACCCACTACTCGTTCCTGGGCGATCTCATCGCCGAATTGTCGGGGGTCCAGGTGGTGGATCCCGCTCCGGCGGTGGCGGCGCAGGTGGAACGGGTGGCGAGGCAAAACGGTCTAGACCGGGGCGGATCAGCGGCGCTCCGGTTACTGACAACCGGGGACCCGTACTCGTTCCGAGAGCGCGTCACCGCCCTCATCGGTCCAACCGGTGAAGTGGCGGGGATCGACGTCTAGCCGGACTCTTGCTGAGAGCGAAGGTAGTCGGCGACCCGCTCGATCTGGGCTTCAGACAGGTTGAACCCGAAGCCGGGCATCCGCCCCAGGCCGACCGAGATCGTCTGCACAAGGTACGCATCCGGCTGGTCGACGAGATCGCTCCCTGCCCCCAGAGCCGGACCGATTCCTCCGGACAGGTCACCTCCGTGACAGCGACTACAGAGTGTCGAGTAGATCTCAGCTCCGGAGGCGTCCTCTGCCAGGTTCGAAGAGCAACCGGCTGTGATCGTCGCCACCAGGAGAATCGCTGTGATCGTCTTTCTCACACCATCAACCTTCCGCCAGCATCACGCCGGCCTCGACCAGTAAGGATACGACAACACCTGCGACCAGCACCCCGACCGCAATCAGGGCCAAAGCTCGCCGCCGCTCTACTCCGAATACGAACGCAGCCAGAGAACCGGACCAAGCACCCGTGACGGGGAGAGGAATGGCCACGAAGGCGACCAGAGCCAGATCGCGGAGGCGATCAAACCTGGCAGTGTGGCGTTTGCGGGTGTGCGAGAACAACCTCTCGAGAAACCGGTGCAACCACGACCAGTGGGCTTCCGCCCATGAGGTAACGGGCCCCAGGAGCCACAGGATGAACGGAACCGGCAGCAGATTACCGAGCACCGACCAGAAGAGAGCCGGCAGCAGACTCCATTCGAGCACTCCCCTGGCGAAGGGAATGGCCAGTCGCAGTTCGGTGATCGGCAACGCAGCCAGGAGCATTACCGCGACCGGTTCCGGTATCGGAAGACTCTCGACCCACTGTTGTATCTCTTCACGCACGGCCGATGAGTATGGCACGTCTCGGAGGTCGGGCCGGCGGCGAAGGATATCGATTGACGGCCAATTCGCCGGGGCGTAGGATCACCGAGGGAACCCGGCCCGGCCGGTTTCCTGCCACGCAACCCTCATTACCCGGGGTCGTGAGGACGGGTTATCCCTGGCGCCGTGCTCAACACTACGACCCCAACGGAGGCTCCGGTCAACCCCCCTTGCCGGAGCCTCCGCCATAGGAAACCGCCCGCACTCGCATTTCCCGGAAAACCTCAGCGTGAAATGGCGGTCGCTCTCTCGGCCGACCATTGGTTCGGTCTCTTGGCAAGCTCGGGATTCTCCCCCCACTTCGGCCGCCCAAAGAGAATCGCAGCAGCAATCTCTTCTGCAGGCACGAAATAGCTGCCGGCTCTGATCTCCTGAGCGAGTTCATCGAGCCGGCGCTGCCACCAACTGAGGCTTACGTCTTCCGCCATTACAGAAACCCATCGGCACGGGGAGTGTCCATATTGACAGAAATCTCACTAAAAGCGGTATTTCTCCGTGATTTGTGCCAGAACGGCCCGGGCAATGTCTTCAGGAGTGACGAAATACTCGCCTGCGTCGATCCGCGCCTTGAGGTAGCGGACGTACTCCGCACGGCCTTCGGGCGAGGTCATCGGACTGAGCCGCGGCGTCTCCTCTTCGGTTGGATCGGCCATCGCAGGAAAATAGCAGCCGCCGGGCCCCGCCTCACACCGAGAACCGAACCAGAACCACGTCACCCTCGGACATCGTGTACGCCTTGCCTTCGACCTTCACGATCCCGGATGCTTTCGCGGCATCCCAGCCCCCTGCCTCGATCACGTCGTCGATAGGCGCGATCTCGGCACGAATGAAGCCGCGTTCGAGATCCGAATGGATCTTCCCGGCCGCCTCCGGAGCCTTGGCGCCCACCCGAACGGTCCAGGCATGAGCTTCCTTGGGCCCGAGTGTGTAGAACGACTGAACACCGAGGGCCGAGTAGGAGGCCCGGACCATGCGGCTCAACGCACCTTCCCCCAGCCCCAGTCCTTCGAATAGCTCGGCTCTGTCTTCGGGGTCGAGTTGGGCGGCTTCCTCCTCGAGTAGCGCGGACACCACGACAACGATGTCACCTTCCGGCACGACCTCCTCAACCGCATTGGCCAACGAGACCGCATCTGCATCCTCTGCCGCGTTGATCACCCAGACTGCCGGCTTCATCGTGAGCGGAGCCAGGTCACGGAAGGCCCTGATCGCATCCGGCTCCCATTTGTGCTGCCGGAGAGCCTCACCGGCCTCCAGCACCGCCGTGGCCGACGCGATCGAGTCGGCCGCCCCGCGTTTGGAGGGATCCGCGGTTGCCTCCTTGGCGATCTTGGCCTTGCGGCGGTCAAACACATCGAAGTCGGCAAGGGCCAGCTCGAGGAGCAGTTCTTGGGCCTGTGCGACGGGGTCGACGCCGGATTCCTCATCCGGTACCCCGGGATCCTCAAAGGCTCTCAGCACGACTGCGAGCGCCTCTACATCGCGGAGCCGGCCGAGGAACTGACCGGCAAGGCCGCCCCCGTGACCCGGTTTGGCCAGAGCAGGAACGTCCAGAAGCTCCAGCTGCGCGTGCACGATCTTGGCAGAGCTCTCGACGGCGGCCGCCCGTTCCAACTTCTCGTCCGGAACCGCCGCCACTCCCACATTCGGCTCGGTTGTTGAGAACGGATGCGGGGCGGTCGGGGCCCTCAAGCCGGTCAACGCGTTGAACAGGGTGGTTTTGCCGACGTTTGGGAAACCGAGGATGCCGATCTTTGCCACGGCGGGCGAGTGTAGCCGGGGCGGGCACGGATCAAGTCGAAGGCGTATCGTGGGGAACTCGAAAGGATGCTCAATGAATATGGCCGTAATCGGAGCGGGTTCTTGGGGTACAACGGTGGCGGCGCTCGCAGCTCGCAGACAGCCGGTCACATTGTGGGCACGACGACCTGAACTCGCCGACGCGATCAACCATGGGGAGAACCCGGACTATCTCGCCGGGTTCCGCCTCCCCTACGGCCTGCGCGCCTCGACCGACCTCGAACATGCCGTGTCGGCGGTTGAGGTCATCGTCATGGCGGTACCTTCGCACGGCTATCGGGCGGTCATGAGCGATCTGGCTTCGTTCGTCGACGACGACACGCCGATACTGAGCCTCACCAAGGGAATCGAGCAAGAGTCCCTGAAACGAATGAGCGAGGTGACGTTGGAGGTGCTCCCGACGCACGATCCGGCCAGAGTCGGCGTGCTGACGGGACCCAATCTCGCCAACGAGATCATGCAGGGCCAGCCTGCCGCCACCGTCATCGCCATGGAGGATCTAGAGGTCGCCGGCCTGCTACAGCAGGCGTTCATGGATCCGACCTTTCGGGTCTATACGAATAGAGACGTGGTCGGATGCGAGACGGCGGGCGCACTCAAGAATGTGATGGCGATCGCGGCAGGCATGGCGCGCGGGCTCGGACTCGGTGACAACACCCTGGCCGCCCTCATCACTCGCGCCATCGCCGAGCTCACCCGTCTCGGCGAGACACTCGGCGGTGAGCCGGCCACGTTCGCCGGCCTGGCAGGAGTAGGCGACCTGATCGCCACCTGCATGAGTTCCCAGAGCAGAAATCATCGGGTGGGTGTTGAGCTTGCCAGAGGTCGCTCGCTGGATCAGATCATCGAGGACATGCGGATGGTCGCCGAAGGGGTCAAGACGACCAGAGCCGTGCTCGATCTCGGAGCGAAGGTGGGAGTCGAAACGCCCATCGCCGAACAGGTCGGCCGGGTCCTGTACGACGGGGTACATCCACGCGAAGCAGTGCTGGCGCTCATGACCCGGCAGGCAAAACGCGAGGTCTGACCCTCAAGCCATTGCGGCTGCCGCACGCAAATCGCGATAGAGCAGTCGGGGATCGCCCAATCTCCTCCGCAGCTCTCGTTCGAGGCCGGCAATCGGATATAGATTCTGAGGTGCTCTGGGGTCCTTGTGACCGTGGGATGCAAAGCGCGGCAGGGAGGAGCTGACCAGGTCGGCCAGTGCGGCTGCCGCGGCCGGAGATTGGTCGGCCGAGGTCTCGAGCCGCACAACGGACGCCAGAGGATGCCCTGCGGGTCCTGGTAGACGGAGATACCACATGAAGCGCGACCACGAGGTGGTCGACAAGAAGATGGGAGTCCGCTGCCCGGCGTCCAGCGATCCGAGGATGGGGCGCACGGCCGGCGGCAGGTAGTGGACATGATGGGTCTTGATGTACCCAACGGACGACGGAACGTGCCGTCCCGCTCGCAGTGGACCATCCGCCACGACCAGGTCGGCCCCCTCGTGTTTGGTGACCACGGCGTTCTCGAGTTCACCCATCCGTTGCTGCAATGCCAGCCAGAGGGCCTCGGGAGTCTCCCCCGCCGCGGAGCGGGCCGCATAGGTCGTGTGCACCGTCGCAATGTCCTCCGCCCGTCCGGCCGAACTGAATAGCCCTCGCTCGACGACCGCTTCCACGACCTCGGCGCTCCCGTCCGCTCTGACGGCTCCGGCTGCGTACGACGCACATATGCCGAGCGTCGCCGTCCCTTCGGGTTCGGCGATCCAGACGTTGGCATCGATCCGCCGAACGCCGTCGACGAAGAGCACCGATTCGGCCGCTCTCCCGGATGGTTGGATCGGCGCCCAGTCGGCTGCCGGTACCTCGACATCGAGGGAGGGAGGGGCGGTCGTCTCGTCCATATCCGCGCTGACAGCCACCCCGTAGTCCGGCGCCCACGGCTCGATCGAGAAGTTCATCCGTCCGTCCTTTCGACCGTGGCTCCGGCCGGGCCCTTGCGAACCTCGAATCTGACCGGCACCTGTTCGGCGAGGTCTTTCACGTGAGTGATCAATCCGATTGTGCGACCGTCGGACCCGAGTTCATGGATCACTGCGGCGACGACGTCGAGAGACTCCGAGTCCAGGGATCCGAATCCTTCGTCGAGGAACATCGACTCGAGCCGGGCCACCCCATGCACCGACATCGAAGCCAGTTGCTCTGCGAGTGCCAGGGCCAGCGCCAGCGAGACGAGGAAGGTCTCACCGCCCGACAGAGTCTTGACCGAGCGTCGCTCATCGGCGTTGCGATGGTCGATGATGCGAAAGTCGCGTTTCTCGAGTTCGAGCGAGAACGCACCACCGGATAGATCGTCGAGGCGTTGATTCGCACCATCGACGAGAGCTTCGAGCGCTTCGGCCATCAGCCAGCCCTCGAATCCGCCGGCGGCCAGGTGCTGGGCCAGCGTCTTCGCAACCACAGACTGCTCCTGATGGCGATCTCGTTCCCCGGCGAGTTTGCCTGCCTTGGATCTTGCTTGAGCTATCCGCTCGACCTCCTGTGCAGCAACGGCCACCGCTTCGACACAGACGTCGCGGAGTCTCTGACCCCTTTGACCGTCGAAGTCCAGGTCCAGTCCCCGCAACTTCTCGATCACCAGTCGCTCCTGTTGATCGATCCTGTCTCTGGCTTCGATCGCCACCCGCTCGAGATCCTTCGCCGACTGCACACGGGATCGAGCCGTCTCGGCCGCCCATTCGACCAGGGTGGTCCAATCCTCTTCGAGATGCTTCCGTTCGGCGACGGGAGGCACAAGGGCCGCCAGGCTGTCGCGCGTGATATCGAAATCCCGCCGTGCCGTTTCGATCGTCTGACCAACTCCCCGCTCCTGAGCCCGGGCCGATTCGACGCTCCTGCGAGCCTCCTGCTCCACCTCGATGGCGCTCCGAAGGCGCAAGTCCAGATCCCGCCGAGCCGCCATCAGGCGTTCACTGTCGGACGCCTCCGGCCGACCGGCCAGAGATTCGCGGAGCTCGGCGACCCGCCGCTGCGCCTCCACACGGCGCGATGCGGCCGAAGCCAGCTTCTCCCCGCTCTCCACAGCTGCTGCTGCCGCAGCCGTACTCCGCTCGCGGAGCTGCTGCACGAGAGCTTCCGCCTCGGTCAACTCGTCTGGAGTTGACTCGTCGTCTGGAAGCTCGTCAACGGTCCGGCGGCACACCGGACACGGCGCGCCCACTTCGAGATGCTCAGCCAGGCTGTGAGCCGCGTGCCTGCGGCGCACCTCCTCGAGTCGGTCGAGCGCCGTGGCGAGCGCGGCATCGGAAGCGCCGGAAGCAGCTTTCGCCTGCTCGGCGGCGACACCGGCGGCCTTCTCCTGCTCGGAAGCGGCGGCCTCGGCCTCGATTTCTCCGGCGAGCCGGGCGTGCAGATCGAGGACTCGTGCGAGCACGGCGAGGTCCGGGATCTCCCCCGACTCCTTCTCCAACTCGATGCGCCGTCTTTCGGCGTCCACCGCGCCGGCTTGCGCGGCCTTCAACTGTGCGGCCGCTTGCTCCACGATTTTCGTGAGGTCGGCGAGGTCGGACGGCATTTCGATCGCCCGGAGCAGAGCCGCTTCACGCCGGAATCGCTCTGCATCCCGGGTCGCATCTGCAGCTGCGGTTCGTGCCTCCTCGAGGGTCGGCTCGGCGGCATCGATCTCCTCACGGACGGCAGCCAGGCCGTCCCGCCTCGATTCCGCCGTTCTCATTGCTTCCTCGGAGGCGAACCCGAGATCCTCCAACTGAACGGACAAGAGATCGATCGTGGTATCGGCCACCTTCTGACGATCGAGAGCGAGCTTCCTGACGATCTGGATACGGCCGAGATCGAGCAGCTCGCGCAGGAGTTCCTGTTTCTTCGCCGGGGTGTCTTGCAGAAATGCGGCGAACTCCCCCTGCGGGAGCACAACACATTTCGTGAAATGATCGAAGCCGAGTCCGACCAGCGCCTCGACCGCGTGCGTGACCTCGTCGGCGCCCATCACCGATTCAGGGCCGCCTTCCAGACGGGCTTCGGCGGTGGTCGCTCCGGTCTTCGTGCGCCTCACGACGCGCGCGGCCACATAATCGATTTCGCCGACGGAGAAATCGAAGCGCACCCTCGCCTCGGTCTTCCCGAGTGAGATGATGGGCTCCACCGCCGATTTCCCGAGCCGCGGCACCACCCCGTAGAGGGCGAACAGCAACGCGTCGACCAGGCTCGACTTCCCGCTGCCGGTCGGGCCGACAAATGCAAAGAGATCTGCACCGTCGAAATCGACGACGGTCTTGGTCCTGAAGGCGGTGAACCCCTCGACCTCGAGGCGTCTAGGCCTCATAGGTCTCCTCCAGCAGAGCGTCGAACAACGCCCCGAGCCTGCCGTCGTCGAGGTTCCTGTACTCGAGATACTCCCGGAAGAGTTCGGGAGCAGCCCTGCCCAGACGGGGCGCAACCCTGGGACGAGAACGACCCTCGGCCTGCGCCGCCAGAACCACGTCGACCGCGAACGGGAACAGGTCCCGTACTTCATCGGCCAGTCCCGCTCTGGCCGGTTCATCGAGTTCTATCTTCAGATACGCATCATCGGTAGTTCCGGCGAGAGACTCGATCTGCTCGAGGGTCCCGCGCAGCCGGATGAGCCGGCGCCCGGCCGCCAGCGGGACTTCCCGCACGGTGGCGGGTAGTCCCGGCTCGGCTTCCACGACCAGGACGCCTTTGGTGTCATCGACCTCGCCGAAGTCGAGCTGCATCGGTGATCCCGAATACCAGACAGGCGCTGCAGCAGGCACCTTCTGAAGCCTGTGAAGGTGCCCGAGAGCCACGTACGACAGCGAACCGGGAAACATCTGGGCGGCGATGGCGTAGGGGAAGACGTGGGCCGTCCGTTCGCCTCCGCCCATGACTCCGCCGTGCACGGTGAGGTGGGAACAGAAGATGTTGACCTGATCGGTGTGCATTTCATCTGTGAGCTTGGCGATGATTGCGCCGAGGCGCCCGGCGTACTTGCCGTCGTGCTGGTCGGGATCGAGCGCCATGAGGTCGTCGACATTGACGATGGCTCGCTGGCTGAGGAAAGGGAGAAGCGCCACCCGCGCGTCGAGATCCGGGAAACGGACGATCCCACCCTCGTCTGCCCGTTTCGGGAGCGCGACGACGGTCACCCTTCCCAGCTCGAGAAGAGGGGCGACGGCTTCGAGCCGTCTCGGATGGTCGTGGTTTCCGGCGACGACCACCACCGGAGCCACCTTGGCCAGATTCAGCAACGCCTCGTAGACGATCCGTTCCGATTCGGCGCTGGGAGCCGATACGTCGAACAGGTCCCCTGCCACCAGGACCAGGTCCACCGCCTCGTCTGCCGCCACTTCGGCGATGCCCGCCAGCACGGCCTTGTGCTCATCGGCACGGCTTCGCCCTCTTATCGTTCGACCGACATGCCAGTCGGAGGTGTGTAGGAACTTCACGCGGGCGATGGTACCGGGAGCCTGTGACTTTTCTTCCCGCAGCGCGCCGAGCGGCTGCCGGAGAGAACGGCCGGGCCGCAGGCGAGCAGGGAAGCCGGAAGCATCACCACCCCAGCCGATCGAGGCGGTCTTCGACCATCCGAACGTATCCCCCGCCGAAGAGCCGGACGTGCACCAGCAAGTGATGTAGTTGGAGAGCGGGCCGCCGCCGTTCCCATCCGTCTGTCAGGGGCCAGGCCTCCAGATATCCCTTCCACATAGCCTGCGGGATGCCGCCGAACACCGCCATGAACGCCAGCTCCACCTCCCTATCCGAGAACGACACGGCAGGATCGATGAGGAACGCCCCATCGACGATGTTCCCCGACCAGACATCGCCGTGCACGAGGCTCGGAGAGGGGGCATGCTCCTCCAAAAAAGCAGGCAGTGGACCATCGCACGCCGCTTCGAGCCGGATCCGCAGATGAGCAGGTATCGACGGATCGTCCAGATGAACCCGAACCCGGTTCGCAGCGAAGAACTCTCCCCAGGACGCCGTCCACGGATTCGGCTGCGGAAGCGACCCGATCACATTGTCGATCTCATATCCGAACGCCGGTGCCGACGTCCGGTGGACCCCGGCAAGGGTCGCGCCGAGTCCCTCCCAATCGGGCTGTCCCGTCACCCAGGCCATGACGAGCCCGGCCGAATCCGCTCTCAGAACCTCCGGAACAGGAGCCCCGGCCCTCGCCAGCCTCCGCAGACCGTCGGCTTCGACCCGGGCGTCGTAGTGCGTCTGTTTGACAGCCACCGGTCGGCCGTCCACGCTGGATCGGGTGACGGTCGCCCAGCTCAGCTGCTCAGCTCCTTGAGCCTCTCAACCAGACCGCGGGCCGCCGGGAGTATCACCTTGACCATTGCCCGGTAGTCCTCATCGGTTCCGTAATACGGGTCCGGAACCTCCCGGCCGCGCGAAGCCGGATCGAAATCGCGGAAGAGGTGGACCTTGGCGCGGGCACTCGACGAAGGTGCCAGTCGTCGCAGATCCTCGAAGTTGGCATGGTCCATCGCGACGATCAAGTCGAACTGTTCGAAGTCCTCGAGCCGAACCTGCCGCGCCGTCCCCCGGACGTCGAGACCCACCTCGGCCCCAGCCGCGATCGACCGGGGGTTCGGCCCATCGCCTATGTGATAATCGCCGGTGCCTGCCGAATCCACTTCGACCTGCAGACCCTCTTCAGCGGCGGCGGCCCGGATTGCGGCCTCCGCGGCGGGAGAGCGACAGATATTCCCGAGGCAGACGGTCAGGATTCGCATGGGACTGAGATTAGGGCGCGCCTGCAAAATGTTGCCGCGCAAGCGCACCGCCGGACGCGGATCCGAGAAAACCCGCCGGAGCTGCCGCTAGCCGAACAGCTCCTGCTCGAGTGGCGTTCGGAACCGTGGCTTGATCCGGTCGTCGCCGAGCCATTCGGACAGAGCAGCCGCCTCGGCCGCGAGCGCGGCGCGTGCCTCACTACCCACATCCCGGAGAAGCCGGAACGCGATCTCACCGCCGGGACGCTGCGCCCAGCCTCCCACGATCGACCCGTCGACCCACACCGTTGGTCCGGCGTTACCGTTGGAATCGAAGAGCAAAGCCGCCAGGTCGCCCAGGAACCACTCCCGCTCCTTCCAGCCCATCACCGACGGATCCAATCCGGGAAGCAGCACAACCGACGGGTCGTCCGACGACCCGGTCTCCAGATCGTCGGCAAGCACAACACCCGGGCCGTCGTCGAGCTCGACCTGCACGGTATCCAACCGGCTCAGCGCCGCACGCGTCTTGGACAGGGTCCACCCCGTCCACCAGCGCAGGTCGGTAATCGTTCCGGGACCATACGACATCAGCCATCTCCGCAGAAGCTCGGCCTCGGCCCACTCCGGGTCCAGCGCGGCGAGCCCGCCGTCGAGCCATACGTCGGTCTCCGCCCACCGGTACTGGCTCGACTTCCACGAACCGCGCGGGCGACCGCGCAGGATACGGCCCGTCGTCGCCAGCAGGAACAGGACCCTGGTGGAGACACCCACAATCCCACCCCAGGTCTTGCCCTCACCGAACATCAGCTTCTCACTCAACTCCGGCACGACGGCCGTCAACTCAACGGCCGTTGCCTCGCCGAACTCCCTCACGGCGGCGAGTGTGGCCTCCTCCACCCCTCTCAGCCACCGTTCACCGTCGGACGCCACACCCTGCTCTTCGAGCATTGCCACCAGACGACGCCGCTCGGCCGCCACCAGGTGACTCGTGCATGCGATCTGCATGGTCGAGGCCAGATCGACCGGCACTGCGAACAACGTCCGGCGCATGCCGAGCATGCGCACCAGCGAACGGCGCTCGTACAGCGCCTCTTCCATATCCGCGATGCGAAAATCGGCCAGGCGGGCGCGAGCCGAGAGAAACACCGTCACCGGGTCGCTGGAGTGCAACCCGACCAGATCCGCGGCGACCGTTTCGACGTCGGCGGCCGGGCCGGACAGATGATGGCGCTCCACCAGGCGCGCCCTGCGTTCGGGGGCGGAGAAACGTCTCATCGCTCCGGTGAGTCGCGTTTTCTCAGCAACGCAATGCCTCCTGAGTCACACACGGCATTGCCGAGAAACCTAGGACAGGCCTTCGAACGGATCGTCCGGCCGGTCTCCGGAAGGAGCCGGGCCCGCCTCACTGGCGCGAGTTGCCCACGACGGGAACGGGAACTCCAGCACGAGAGGAACCGGAATCTCCGGCTGGGTGACGAGCATCGTCCCCGGTTTGAGGATGGTGGCGCGCTGACGCTGGACTGAGGGCAGGAACCCGTACTCATCACGCGAGGCTTCTGCGGAATCAAGTCTTCCGACCACGCGGATCGAGGAGTTGGCGATGATTCGCCGCTCGACTTCAGACGCCGTTTGCTGGGCACCGATGAGAATCACCCCGAGCGAGCGCCCTCGCTCTGCGACGTCGAGCAGGATTTCTTTGATCGGACTCGACCCCTCGCGTGGTGCGTACTTGTTCAACTCATCGAGGACGATCAACAGCAGTTCCTCCGACTGCCCGGCTTTCTCCTTCTCGTCGAAGGCACCTCGCACCGTCACTCCGACGACGAATCGTTTCGCCCGGTCATGAAGATTGTGCAGATCGACGACCGTAACCTGGTTCTGCAGCGCAACGCGGTGCCGGCCGGGATTCGGGAGATCGGCCCGAATCAGATGCTCGATATGGCGAACCGCTCCCTGGAGGCGTCGAACGAAAGCGTTGATCGTTCCCGTGCCGATTGCAGGACCCGCCCACTGGTAGCGATCCTCCTCATCCTGCACGCGCAAGGTTATGAAGTCGACGAGATCCCGAAAAGACCGAAGAGTCGAGCCCTCGATGACGACTGCCCCGTCTTCGAGCCGGGAGGCGTGACGCAGCTGCGCCATGACGTTGTAGACGACCATGGTGTATTGCGAGCGGTCGTCTTCAGCGTCGGCAAAGAGGAAGGGAAGCAAATCGTCGTGACAAAACTCGGCGAGGCTCCAGTAGAAAGACGTGACTCCTTCGGTGCGAGCGTTGACGTCGGGAGCTCCGGTGGTGGAGCCGCGCCGCGGCGGGGCAAAGATGCCAACCGACCGGAAAGGCTGCGCCGGCAATCCCAGCGCCTGGTACCGATCGGCCTGCGTTTGATCAATCGCCAGATTGGGTCGATCGAGAAACAGGAGGTCCTCGCCCTTCACGTTGAATATGAGGGCTTTCGTGTTGACCGATCTCGACCCGAGGACGCCGGATTCGAAGAGTGAGTGCAGAAGGAACGTCGCATAGGTCGTCTTGGTGGCCACACCGGAGATCCCCGAGATATTGACGTGCGCCCCACGGCGACCGTCGACGAACTCGAGATTGGCATAGAGCGGTTCGTTGCTGCGCGACAAGCCGATGGGAAGCCGTTCACTCATCTTGTCGAAGAACAGCGCCTCATCGCGTTCGATGCCGCGCGCCCGGCGGACCTTCTGCCCGGGCCGAGGAGGGACGAAGATTTCCGGCTCGAAGCGGGTTGCCGTCACCTGAGCCGATTCAGATACCTCAGCCGGGAGAACGCCGTCTTCGATCAGAAAGACATCTGAATCGAAGCGCGCTCCCTCGTGACGGGCCCTCACCTGACCCACCATGCCGTATATCTTCACTTCCTCGTCGTCCGGCAGAGTGCGCTCCAGCGCGACCACATCGTCGAGTTGCATGTACTGACCGCTCGCGACGCTCACCCAGAACTCGAGGGGGGTGGCATCGTCGGTTCCAATGACTCGACCAACGAACTCGCTCTCGCTCACCACGATCCTTTCGGAAGAGTTGCAACGTACAACGTACAAGGTACAAGGTACGGAATCTCAATCGAGGGCTCAGCCGCAGGTCCACGTCTCACTACCCTTCCTCTTCCATGCAGATCACCACGACAACGATCGCACGTCGCCTCTGGGACACGTATATGACGGCCACCCGGAGGGAAACCGACGAAGCATCGAATGAATACCGTTCTGCGACTCCCCCGGAGTCGGCCGATCGCCGCGCCACCATTGTCTTGATCACCTCGGTGGTTGTGTTGCTCATCACCAACTTCGGGACCGACTGGAAATGGATCGCCGGAATCGGAGGATTCCTCGGTGCTGGCGGGGTGGAATCTCTCTTCACAACTGCCGATGCAGCACAGTTCAACCGGTTGGCCTGGTGGGCCGTCGTCCAGATCTCTGCGTACGTCGCACTCCCGCTGCTGGCCATTAGATACGGCCTGGGAGGGAAGCCGGTCGACTTCGGGGCAGGGGGCTCCCTCAAACACGCGGGGGTCTACATCGGCCTCCTGGCGGTCAGCATCCCCCTGATAGTCGCCGTCTCGTTCACCGACGGGTTCCAGGCCAAGTACCCGTTCTACGACCTGACCCCCGGACAACCTTTCTGGCCGTACCTCTGGATCTGGTGGGTGCTCTACGGTCTCCAGTTCGTTGCCCTCGAGTTCTTCTTTCGAGGTTTCATGGTCCACGGGTTGAAGCACCGTTTCGGGTACATGGCGGTGGTCATCATGGTGGTGCCGTACACGATGATCCATTTCCGCAAACCGCTCTTGGAGGCCATCGGCGCGATCTTCGGCGGAACGATCCTGGGAACGATGAGCCTGAAGACCAGATCGGTCTGGTGGGGCGCCGCACTGCACGTGACAATCGCCGGAACCATGGACGTTCTCTCCCTCGCTCACAAAGGGCTGATCTGATGAGGAGCACGGAAGCTGCCCTGGCGGGGGCCGGCGCGGCGATTCTCGGATGGATCGTCGGGTTACCTCTCGGGTTGGCGATACCGGCCGCGCTGGTCGCGGGAGCTAACGGATTGATTTCGGGATTGCGAGGCATCTACGCCTGGCGCACACCGAGCGGGTGGATCGGGTTCGTCCTCGACTCGACATGGGGGCTCGTCGGGACTGCGGCTTCCACCCTCATCCACGCACTGCAGGCCGCCATGCCATCGGGAAGGTATCGCGCCGATCTAAGTCTGAGGCGGGGCCGCCACGTGTACGAAGGCGGGTACCGGATCAGGTCCGGATTCGCATCGGCGATCGGGAACGTGATCACCAATGCAGACGGTGTCTCGGGACTGGACGGTACTGGCGGCCCGCGGAGACGCCTGCTCGTAGATCGTCACGAGATGCTGCATGTGTGGCAACAACGGTGGTTCGGCCCGCTGTTTCCGATCCTCTATGCGGCCTGGGCGGTCGTCGCCGGCCTGCTCGGACTGATGATCGGCCTCTCTACCCGGCGGTCGGTTTTCAAATCGGTCTTCACGCTGGCCTATTACGACAACCCATTCGAGTACTGGGCATACCGCCGGGATCGCTACTGGCCGCCCGCCGGAGCCGACCCGGTGCTCGCCTGGAGAGGTGGAGTGAAGGAGTCCCCCACCGACGACATTGTCTGACATTTCTCGGCAATGCCGGTGATCTCAGGCAACAACAGTATTGCCGAGAACTTACGATCCACTTTCTCAGCAATACTGTGCATCACCAGCAGTACTCACATTGCCGAGAAATCCGCGTCATCCGAAGTTTTCGATCCTCACCGGTGCGATCTCGCCCGCAGGTTCGAATCCGAAGAGTTGCCCGTAGAAAGACAACTCGGCTTCGCGTGTGGCGATGATCGTCTCGGCCTTGCCCAGAAAGTGATCCTCCCCCTCGATCAGGAGATACGAGTGAGGGAGGTTGTTCGAACGCATGGCATCGACAAAGACCTCCGCCTGGTCGGGCGTCACGATCGGGTCCTGAGCCCCCTGAATGATCAACACCGGGCAAGAAACCCGGTCTGCGAAATGGATCGGAGAACGATCGTGGGCAAGCCGGCGGGCCTCGGGCATCGGGCCGATCAGCGACTCGTCGTAGCGAGACTCGAACTTGTGCGTCGTCTCCATGAGCGCGGATATGTCGGCGACGCCGCAATAGGACGCTCCGGCGGTGAACACGTCGTGGAATGTGAGTGCGCAGAGGGTCACATAGCCCCCGGCGCTACCACCGCGAATAGCCAGACGGGCAGGATCCACCATGCCTTCGGCCGCCAGGAACCTGGCGGCATTGACGCAGTCGACAACGTCGGCATCACCCCAGCGGCCCTGGAGAGCGTTTCGATACTCCCTTCCGTATCCCGTTGAACCGCGGTAGTTCACGTCCATCACGGCAAACCCGCGGGTCGTCCAGAACTGCACGTGGAGGTTGAAGACCGCCCGGGTCTGTGACGTCGGCCCACCGTGCGACGACACGATCAAAGGGGGGAGCTCCCCATCGGGTGCCTCGTAGTCGGGGTTCGTCGGCGGGTAATAGAACCCATGAGCGACCGTGTCGTCGCTGGTCGGAAAGACGATCGGGCGGGGCCGGCTGATGTATCCCTCGTCCACGCCGGTGAGAGAAGCCCGCTTCACTACTTCGAACGATCCAGCCGGATCCACCGACAGAAGGGCCATGGGCTCGACGGCACCTCCCATCGTCGTCCAGATCCTTCCGCCGGCCACAGCCAGGAACGGACTCGATGCTTTTCTGTCATCGAGGTCGATCGGCCGGGCCTCGCCGTTCTCGATGATGACCAGCGACCACAGTCCGTCATCTGCCGCCTTGGCAACGACACGGCCGTCGGGAAGGAAGCCGTAGGTCCGGAATCCGAAGAGCCATGCCGGCTCGCCGAACTCGCGGTCGGCCCGATGGAGGGCCTCGAGCGAGTCACCTTCGACCCGGTAGAGATTCCACCAGCCCGACCGGTCGGACACGATGTGCAGAACCCCGTCCGGCGACCACTCGGGCTGGAAGAACGACTCGCCGGCTGATGGCAGGCGCCGCGCGTTCGAGAGCTCGTCGCCGTGCAGGTCGGCGGTCCACAGCTGAGTCTGATCCCAAGGCATGTTCGGGTGATCCCACGCCAGCCAGGCCAGTCGCGACCCGTCCGGGCTGACCCGCGGTGACGCATAGAAGTCGTGGCCCGTGACCAGCACGACCGGTTGCCCGGCCCCTTCCGAGTCCACGAGCACCAGTTCGTTGCGGGCCTCCCCCTCCGCTGTGTGATCTTCGCGCACCGTGATCAGACGGTCGCCGGAGAAGACCGTGTCCGCATACCGCCATGCGCGAGGTCCCGGAGGTTCCGGCGTGATCGGACGCGGCTCTCGACCGTCGAGCCTGTATATGCGCTGATCCTCGAATGAGGATGCGACGATTCTGCCGCGGTCGACCGCCAGGGAACTCCCGCCGTATTCATGGACGAGGGTCCTGGCATTGAATCCGGGGGCGATCTCGTCGATGCGGCCGTCCCGGCACCGCATCAGCGCAACGCGGCCGGACTCCGAAGCTCGAAACTCTCCCCAATAGACATCAACACCGTCGGAAGTCAGCTCCCAGAACGAAATCTGGCCGCCGGCCAGCATCGCGGGAGTGATCGGGGAGTTCCAGGCGCCGTAGGGAGCTGTAGCAGGCATGGGACAACCCTACCGGTCGGAAGACGGAAGGGGATCGACAGTCACCGGACCGGCACAACGAGGTAGACGGAATCGCCCGCCGTCACATAGAGCTCGCCGAATCCGTCGGTGCCGAAGGAAGTCACTCCGCCGATGGAACCGACGTCTGCCGTCCAGTCGGTCGGCTCGGTCACCTCGGAGCCATTCCAGGCAAAGCTGCGGAGCCATCCGCCGCAATAGTCCGAGTAGAAGTAGTGACCGTTCAACTCGGGGATCGCATCACCCCGGTAGACGTATCCGCCTGTGATCGAGCAGGCTCCTCCGTCGCCGTGGGCAACCTCCACGACCGGGAGCGTGATGCCGGTCGTGTCACACCCGGTCGGCGGTGAAAAGCAGTGGAGACCTTCGACGATCGGCCACCCGTAGTTCAATCCCGGTGCCGCGGCAGGAGCCACGTTGATCTCTTCGAAGGAGTTCTGGCCGACGTCGGCGACGTAGATCAGTTCACCGTCGAACGAGAACCGCCACGGATTGCGAAGACCGTACGACCACACCTCATCGAATGGATTCCCGGGTGCCGGCCCGAATGGATCGGTGGCGAACCTGAGGATCGCTCCGAACACGGTGTCGCTGCGCTGCCCGTGGCCGAAGGCATCGTTGCCCCGCCCACCGTCGCCGAGGGCCAGGTAGAGGTGTCCGTCCGGACCGAAGGAGAGCATGCCGCCGTTGTGGTTGGAAGCCGGTTGATCGGCCGTGAACAGTATCCGACCTGAGGATGGGTCGGCGCGGTTCGGGTCGGCGGAGAAGAGGTACGAGGCGAGCACGGTGTCTCCGCGGATGTCCGAGTAGTGAACGAAGAAGCGGTCTTCCACCGCCGGATCGAACGCGAGGCCCAGCAAACCTTGTTCACCTTCGTTGCGAACGAGATCGGCGATGTCGAGAAACGGCTCGTCGAGCACCGGCCCTCCCTCCGAAACCCAGATACGGCCCTCTTTCGAAACGACGAACAGTCGAGAGTCGCCGGTGGGCGCATCGACGAACACGGGGAAATCGAGATCACCGGCAATCTTCCGGTAGGCCAGACCAAGGAGCGGATCGAGCGTGACGGTCGTCGTCGTGGTCGTGCTGGTGACGGTGGTGGTGGTGGTCGTGGTGGTGGTGGTGGTGGACTGATCGGTCGCGACCGGGTTGGTCGACGGGGAGGTGGAGCTCGTGCCGGACGTGCTCGGAACGGAAACGGCCTCCTGGACGTTCCCGGAACAAGCGGCGAGCAGGATGATCCAGGCTATCCATCGACGCATTCTGTAAGGGTAACGACGCTTCGGAGCAAGGGACATTTCAGACGCACACTGGAGGCAAAACGGTGGGTTGAGCCGGTAGGCTGGTGGCCGAGCCATCGATCAGGAGCGTCGGTCTATGTGTGCGAAATGGGACGATTCGATCGAGGGGAGGCGGCTCCATCCAGAGAGCCTCATGATGAGCTACGGATACAATCCGGCGTGGTCTGAGGGGTCGCTCAAGAGCCCTATCTTCCAGACCTCCACCTTCGTATTCCAGACTGCCGAGGAGGGCAAAGCGTTCTTCGAGGTCGCCTACGGGTTGCGCGAGGCCAACGAGGGCGAGGGTATCGGGCTCATCTACAGTCGGCTCAACAACCCTGATCTGGAGATCCTCGAAGACAGGCTGTCGCTGTGGGATGGAGCCGAGTCTGCCGCGGCGTTCAAATCGGGTATGGCGGCGATAAGCACAACGCTCTGGGCCTACCTCCGTCCCGGTGACGTTCTCCTCTACAGCCGACCCATCTACGGCGGTACGGATCACCTTGCCAACTATGTACTCCCCGAGTTCGACATCACCCCGGTCGCCTTTGACTGTCGAGACACTGTCGAGTCGATCGAGGCGCGACTATCGAACGAGGCCCCGGGGAAGCGCCTCGGCCTGATCCTCATCGAGACCCCGGCCAACCCGACCAACGACCTGATCGACATAGCAATGGGAGCCGAACTCGCCTCCCGGCATTCGTCGGACGATCATCGTGTGCCGGTTGCGGTGGACAACACCTTCCTCGGACCGGTGTTTCAGCGGCCGCTCGATCATGGAGCCGACATCGTTCTCTACTCGGCGACCAAGTTCATCGGCGGGCACTCGGATCTGATTGCCGGCGCGGCTCTCGGGTCGGAGAAGATGATGGCGCCGGTCCGGGCAATGCGCACTTTCCTCGGAACGATGGTCGGCCCCTGGACCGGGTGGCTACTCCTCCGCAGTCTCGAGACCCTCCATCTGCGCATGAACCGCCAGGCCGAAAACGCCATACGGGTAGCTGCCTTCCTTCGAGAGCACCCGAAGGTCATCAATCTCCGCTACCTCGGCCACCTCGACGCAGGTCATCCGCAGTTCGACCTCTACAAGCGCCAGTGCCTCGGATCCGGTTCGATGATCTCCTTCGAAGTTCCCGGCGGCGAAGCCGGAGCGTTCCGCTTTCTCAATGCTCTCAAGATGGTCCATCTCGCCGTGTCGCTCGGCGGCACAGAGTCACTGGCGGAACACCCGGCCAGCATGACCCATGCAGACGTCGGGCGCGCGGAGAAGGACCGCTTGGGAGTCACCGAAGGTCTGGTACGGGTCTCGATCGGGGTGGAACACCCTGATGATCTGATCCTGGATCTCGGTCAAGCGTTGAATGCCGTATGAAGCAAGGGGTTGGCTCCAGGTTCCGGGAGGACCGGCGCCGGCGAAACCCAGCAACTCAGAACCGAAATGTTGAGGAACGATGAGCGCACGACCGATCGATGAGACGACCTACAGAAAGCGCATCCGTGCGTGGACGATGTACGACTGGGCGAACTCCGCGTTCGCCACGACGATCCTCGCAGCCGTGCTTCCCGCCTACTACAGCGAGGTTGCGGGGGCCAGTCTCCCGAGCGCGGCCGTCGCCACCGCCTACTGGACCACCACACTCAGCATCTCATTGATCATTGTCGCCCTCATCTCACCGATCCTCGGCACGATCGCAGATGTGATGCGCGGGAAGAAGAAACTCCTATCGATCTTCGTGGGAGTCGGTGTTCTCGGCACGGGACTGCTCGTGCTGGTCGGGACCGGCGACTGGCTCCTCGCCTCTGCGTTCTTCATCGTCGGCCGGGTCGGATTCGCGGCCGGCAACGTTTTCTACGACTCGCTGCTCCCGCACGTCGCGCGCGATCAAGACCAGGACGCGGTCTCGGCGCGCGGTTATGCCATCGGGTACCTGGGCGGCGGCCTCTTGCTCGCCGCCAACGTGGTCATGATCTTCGTACTCGGATCCGAGACGGGTGCTCGCCTGTCTTTCCTGTCTGTGGCGATCTGGTGGGCGGTCTTCTCCATTCCGATACTTCGCCGCGTACCGGAGCCACCCTCGGCCGGCGGCGACCTGCGCCCCGGCAGCACGATCATTCGTGCCAGCTTCTCGAGACTGGGCGACACCCTCCAGAACATCAGGCAATACAAGGAACTCTTCAAGTACCTGATTGCCTTTCTCATCTACAACGACGGCATCGGAACGATCATCGGGGTGGCGGTCATCTACGGCGCCGAACTCGGTTTCGGCACCACCGAATTGATCCTCGCCATTCTCCTGGTCCAGTTCGTCGGGATTCCGTTCAGTCTCATCTTCGGTCGGATACCGAAGGGCGACGATGCGAATCGCGCCACCTTCCTCGCCTTCATCGTCTTCAACATCGTCGCCTTGCCGCTGGTGGGTATCGTCGGTGCTCGAGCGTTGCCCTCAGACTCGGTCGGAGCGGCACCCGACGCCTACACCGCCTCCGGCTCATCGGTCGGTGAGGGCACGTACGGCATCACCGACGGGGCAGTCGAGTTGTCCGGCCGGTGGGACGTGGTCGGCACGGAAGCAGTCGCCGAGCAGACGACAGGTCTCAGCGATGCCGCAGGGGCGGTCACTCCGTACTTCCTGGTGACGGCCGTCGTGGGACTGGCGCTGGCCTGGGCGGTGGCGCGCCGCCGGCGGGCCGCCGGAGCGACGACACCCCCTTGGTCGGTGATCGGCGTCGCCACCGTTGGCCTCGTTGCCCTGCTGATCGCTGCCCTGGGACAGTTGATCGTGCTCACCGCCTCCGACCCTATTCCCTATGCCGCCACGGCCGACGAGGCGGCCGAAGCCTCCTTCGATTTCAACGGCCGGCAGGTCAAACTCACGCACCGTACCGGACCCGACCACGGCATCTGGTCTGTCGAGATCGATGGGCAGCCGCTCTTCGAAGATGACGAGTTGGTCGAGATCGATGCCGTCAACGAGACCCTTCGGTACGGTGTTCGCAGCACCATCGATGCCGGCTCCTCGGGCCTCCACACTCTGACCATACGGTCGACCGGGGGTACGGTCGCCATCGGGGAGTTCGAGGTCCTACCCCCCGTCAGGTCCAGCAATCTAGGGTTCATTCTCGGCAGCCTGCTGGTCGTCGAACTGGCAGGACTGGCGCTTGCCGTCCTCTTCGGCAAGCGACTATTCGGCGGCGTTGCAGACGCAATGACCACCAAGCGGGCGATCATCCTGGCGCTAATCGCCTACGCATTCATCGCCATCTGGGGATTCTTCCTCGATGCTGTGATCGAGTTCTGGTATCTCGCCTGGATGGTGGCGGTGGTTCAGGGAGGAAGTCAGGCGCTCAGCCGCAGCCTCTATTCATCGATGTCTCCAACCTCGGTGAGCGGCGAGTTCTTCGGGTTCTTTTCGGTGATGTCGAAGTTCTCGTCGATCCTCGGACCGGTGATCTTCGCCGGCGCGGTAGCCCTATTCGGCAACAGCCGGCCGGCAGTCCTGAGCCTCATCGTCTTCTTCATAGTGGGTATTGCCCTGCTTCAGCGAGTCGACGTCGATGAGGGGCGCAGGGTTGCAATGGAAGCCGACAGGCGCCTTTTGGGCGAAGACCGGGAGGACGGGCAGTGAGCAAGAACTCCGATGATTGGGACGACTTCGCAGTTGCCGGCGTGGGTCCGGTCTCCGAACCGGCCTCGGAGCCACCGCGCCAGGTTCACGACGACGGGACCGGAGTCCGCTGGAGCCTGATCGCGAGTCTCGTGCTCGTTGCCGCGCTCGCCGTGCTGGCCGCGCAGAACACTCAACGGGTTACCCTCAACTTTCTGGGCTGGGACGGCAGAGCCCCTTTGATTGCCATCATCCTCGGCACCGCAGTTGTGGCGGTACTCTTCGATGAGGCAGTCGGTTTCATTTGGCGGCGCCGGCGCCGCAAGACCCTGGCCGAACGGAGGGAACTCGAGCGCCTCCGCGCCGAGCGCCTCTCAGATTGAGTAGAGCAACATGCCTGAACGACTGGTAGTCGTCGGGGGAGATGCAGCGGGGATGTCCGCAGCCAGCCAGGCTCGACGTCGCCGCAGACCCGATGAACTCGAGATCATCGTGCTGGAGAAAGGCGGCTACGTCAGCTATTCGGCCTGCGGTGAGCCGTACTACGTGTCGGGTGATGTCGAGGACTTCGAGGACCTCAAGGTTCGGACTCCCGAACAGTTCTGGAAGGTCTCGATCGACGCCCGCCTTCATCACGAGGCCACCGCCATCGACACGGACGCAGGAAAGGTGACCTTCCGGGGGCCTGCCGGTGAGGAGACGATCGGATACGACCACCTCCTGTACGCCACGGGATCCGAGTCGTTGCGCCCCCCGATCGAGGGCGTCGACCTCGAAGGTGTGTACGAGTTGCGAACCCTCGATGACGCAAAGACGCTGCGGGCGGTGGCAACCGGCGGTGCTCGCAAGGCAGTAGTCGTCGGCGGCGGATACATAGGACTCGAGGTAGCCGAAGCCCTCAACACTCTCGGGTTGGAGACCACGATCGTCACGATGATGCCGACCGTGTTGGAGCGAACCTTCGACCCGGACATGGGGGCCAGGGTCGGTGACCGCCTGCAGGAGATGGGCATCGAGTTGATCACCGGGCACAAGGTCGAGTGCCTCGAAGGTCGCGACGGAAAGGTCGTCGGGGCGGGCTGTTTCGACCGGAGCATTCAGGCAGACCTGGTTGTTCTGGCTCTCGGAAGCCGGCCTGCCACCAGAATCGCCGCCGAGGCGGGCATTCCCCTCGGGGCATCGGGGGGCGTCACCGTGGACGACCATCAACGCACATCAGTGGACGGCGTGTGGTCCGCCGGAGACTGTGCTGATGCGTTCCACCGTATCAGCGGATCACCGGTCAACGTTCATCTGGGTACGGTCGCCAACAAGGCCGGCCGAGTGGCAGGGATCAACCTCGGTGGGGGCGACGCCACCTTCCCGGGGATCCTCGGGACTGCGATAACCAAGGTGCACGATTTCGAGATCGCCCGTACCGGCCTGACCGAATTCGAAGCCGGGTCGGCCGGGTTCGACTGCGTTGCGGCGGAGGTCGGTAGCAGCACCGCCGCCCACTACTGGCCCGGTTCTTCTCCGATGCGAATCAAGATGGTTGCTGAGAGAGGGACCACCAGGCTCCTCGGAGCCCAGATCATCGGCGGGCCGGGTGCGGGGAAACGCATCGACACGGTTGCGAGCGCGTTGTGGAGTGGAATGACGGCGTCGGATCTGGCAATGGTCGATCTGGCCTACTCACCGCCCTTCTCGGGCGTGTGGGACCCGGTGAATATAGCGGCGCGGAAGGTGGCCGCGACAGCCGCAAAGGGTTAGCGGCAATCGGCCCCGAGGATCTGATTTCGCGCCTCGGAACCCAGAACCCAAAACCTAGAGCCCAGAACTTCCCCCCGCCTTCCAGAACTCTCGCAGCGCCTCCACCACCGCAGACGGACGCTCCAGGGGCGGAACGTGTCCGGCGCCGGGAACCTCGACGAAGCTGGCCCCGGGCACAGCACCGGCCATCCTGCGAGCCCCCTCCGGCGGAGTCAACTCGTCTTCGCTGCCCACCAGTACCAGGACCGGAACGGCGATCGACCCGAGGAGGGCCGTTCGGTCGGGTCGGTACGCCATCGCGTGCAGGGCGGCCGCGACACCGGAGCGCGGGGAATCCTCCGCCATGGTGCGTATGCGTCTCTTCACCCAGGGGGCTGCGGCGGCGGATGGCAATCCTTCGGCCAGCCTGTCCGCCAACCCCCCGACTCCGGAGGCCTCGACCTCCTGGATGAGCGCCATCCTCCCGGCACGCCCCTCCTCTGTGTCGGCCTCAGAGCGCGTATCCATCAGAGCAAGTGATCGAACCGTCTGCGGATGGCGTTCGTAGAGAGCCAACTGCACGTAGCCGCCCATCGACAATCCGACTACGTCTGCTGCTTCTCCGAGTTCCGCGATGAGCGAAGCCACCCGATCTGCAATTTCGTCAATCGAAGAGGCACCGTCCATCGAAGATGCGCCACAACCGGGCAGGTCGACCGCAACACACCGTCTCAAGCCGCCCAGGTGGGCAACTACCTGATCCCAGAGCCGATGGTCCATCGGGAAGCCGTGCAGAAACACGGCGAGCGGCCCGTTGCCGGTCGAGCGATACGAAAGTGAATCTGTTGACATGAGCCGAGCGTAGCCTCGAAGAACCAAACGGGCGACGCCGGCCGGCGCCACCAATACAATGACCCGGTGTTCCGCAGTCTCCTCGTGGCCCTGATTCTGCTCGGTGCCGCGTGCTCGGAATCCGTCGACGCGGAAGCAGGTAGCGCAGCGTCGGCCGGGCCTCCGGACGGAATACCGGCGCTGGTCGTAGAAGTCGTCGACGGGGACAGCCTGGTCGCCCGGATCGACGGTGCCCGGCACAGAATCCGTTTGATCGGTATCAACGCACCGGAAACCGACGAGTGCTTCGGGCCGGAGGCCCGGGAACAACTCGAGTTTCTGACTCTGAATCAGACGGTAACACTCGTGGAGGACGCCGAACCGCTGGATCAGTACGGGAGGTTGCTGCGGTACCTGTACAGGGGGGACACGCTGGTCAACCTGGAACTCGTGGCGGACGGGTTTGCGATGTCACGCCCCTACGAGCCGAACACGTCACTCCTTTCCGACCTCGACCGGGCCCAGGATCTTGCCATTGCGACCGGAAAGGGAATGTGGGCAGTTGCGGCGTGCACGGTGACGAGCGAACTCAGAATCGATTCGATCCGTGCAGATGCATCCGGACGCGACGACGAGAACCTCAACGACGAATGGATCGAGATCGCGAATACCGGCCGGAGGCCGGTCTCGCTCACCGGGTGGTCGATCCGCGACGCTGGGTCCACGCACCGGTACTCATTCCCGTCCGACTTCACGATCGGCGGCTCAACCACCGTCCGGATCTCCACCGGCTGCGGAACCGACGGAAGGGACCACCTCTACTGGTGCGCCTCGGGGCCCGTTTGGAACAACTCCGGCGATGTGGGTTTCCTCGTCGACCCGGAAGGCAGAATCGCCGGCCGCCTCGAATACTGACCGGGCGCCACAGCGCCGTACCCGGTGTGGTTCAATAGGGCTGTTCAATCACTCAAAGAGGAAGGCCCCAGAAAATGAGCTTCATGGAAACTCTCAAAGGCTGGTTCGGCAAGGCCAAGGAAACTGCCGGCGAGGCGATGGACAAGGTCGAGGATCTCGGCGAGAAGGCCGCGCCCGTGGTCGGCAAGGCCAAGGAAGCAGCGGGCGAAGCCTTCGAGAAGGCCAAGGATCTCGCCGGTGAGATCAAAGACAAGGTCGAGGACAAGATCGATGACATGCGCGGCGAGGGCGACGAACCCGCCGGTGCCGTGGAAGAGGCTGCCGAAGGCGCCGCCGACTCAGCAGAGGCCAAGGTCGACGAGGTCAAGGACCAACTCGACGGCTGACCTGCCTCCGGCATTCGACGCAGTTCGAGGGTGCACCTCCGGGTGCACCCTCGATGCAATTTCACCAGCGCTCGGCGACGGTCTTCATCTCCATGAACAGTCGTAGATAGTCGGGGCCGCCTGCCTTGGCATTGGAACCGGACATGTTGAAACCGCCGAACGGCTGAACCGCCACCAAAGCTCCCGTGATCTTCCGGTTTATGTAGAGGTTGCCGACGTGGAAGTTGCGGCGGGCGTACTCGATACGATCGCGTCGCCTGGTGAACACGCCGCCGGTCAGGCCGTATTCAGTTCCGTTGGCGATTTCGACGGCATGTTCGAAGTCGCGTGACCGGATCACGGACAGGACCGGCCCGAAGATCTCGAACTGGGCGAGCCGATGTTCCGGATCGACATCGGCGAAGATCGTCGGTTCGATGTAGTAGCCACCGTCCAACTCGACCGCCGACCCTCCCAGAACGAGCCTGGCTTCTTGCCTTCCCTTCTCGATCTCCTCGAGAACCGTCCGATGCTGGCCTCCGCTGATGACGGCGGTTACCTGATTGTTCTCCGTTGCAGGACCGATAGAGAGTTCGGAGGCGTATCGCACAACCTTGTCGAGAACCTCGTCGTGCACCTCGTCGACGACTATCAGCCGGGAACAGGCAGAGCACTTCTGACCCTGGAACCCGAAGGCGCCTGCTACCGCGGCGCGGGCCGCCGCCTCGAGGTCTGCCGTCTCGTCGACGACCTGCGCATCTTTTCCACCCATCTCCATATAGGCACGTTTGAGCCAAATCTGGCCGGGATTCACCTTCGAGGACCGCTCGGCGATGCGCAGGCCCACTTCCTTGGATCCGGTGAAGTTGATGAAGCGGGTGCGCGGGTGGTCGACCAGCGTGTCCCCGACCAGACTGCCGGCGCCCGGCAGGAAGTTGATGACTCCGGCCGGAAACCCTGCTTCCTCCACGGCCGTCATGAACTGTGCGGCAATGACCGGAGTCGTCGAGGCGGGCTTGACCACCACTGCGTTGCCGGCGGCAACGGGACCGATGGTCATCCCTGCCAGTATCGCCAGCGGGAAGTTCCACGGCGGGATGATCACCCCCACGCCGAGCGGAATCAGATGTGACTCGTTCTCCTCATTGGGAAAGGAGGAGACCGCCACCGGCCGGGCGAGTGCCAGGGCCTGCCGGGCGTAGTAGTCGACGAAGTCGATGGCTTCGGCAACGTCGGCCTCAGCTTCGGAGTAGTTCTTCGAAGCCTCGAGAGTCTGCCATGCCGAGAACTCCAGCTTGCGCCTCCGCAGGATGGCCGCCAGCTTCATCACGGTTCTGGCGCGGGCTTCTGCAGTCATCGCCGACCATTCGGCGAACCCCTTCCAAGCTGCCTCGATCGCTCGTCCTGCGAGCTCCGGCGTCGCAGCCGCCACAGTACCCACGACCTCCGAAGGCTTGGCGGGGTTGACGCTCTCGATGCGATCGTCGGTATCGACAGCCTCACCGCCGATGATCAACGGGTAATGGCCGCCGAGCTCCGCGCGCACACCCTCGATGGCGGCGCGGTAGGCGGCGGCATTCTCATCGATGGAGAAATCGCTGTACGGCTCATTGGCGAACGGTTCGAACACTTCGGCAACCTCCGGGATCTGCGTCGCTGTGAGCCTATTCGATGTCGAGCGGCGCGTCACCATCGTGAGGACTAGGTTGACGCGCGGAGGTGCCATGCACATCGCGAGCCTGGAAGCAACTTCATGAATGGGCCTCTCGAGCTCCTCAGGGATGCCGCTCAAGACGAGTGGTCCGACCCCGTCGACACGACACTCCGCGCTGCTGAAGGCCTGCTCGAGCTCGTTGAGAAGGACTGGATGGAAACCGGTCTCGAAGCCGCCCGGATGCTCCGAACCCGCCGACCCGATCAACCGCTTCTGCTCGCCATCACCGAACGCGCCCTCGATCCGGATCCGAACAGGGTACGGAGGGCGCTGCAGCTGGCCATCGCGGAACTCGAGGATGAGACATGGAGCTCGGATCTCGGCCTGCGTGTCGCCCACTACGAGTCGATGGGTGTCACCTCGCTCGGGAAGTCGACTCTCTCGGTACTGGAAGCCGCCTCGCAGCTCGGCAACTCGCGAGCTCAGTTGTTCACGGACCGGCGCGCGATATCGAAAGGTCTCGGGTATCTCAACTTCCCGATTTCCGTTGCACCTCCCGAGGAAGCGATGGTGCTGCTCGCTCCGGGCGTGGCCAGCACTAAGTCGCGGTTCTGGACGACGTCCCGGATCGCCGACTCTGCCCTCAAGGCAAAGGCCGCCGGCCGTACCATCATCGTGATCGTCCATCCGCTGGCAGAGCTGTCACCGCTCAACCGTTCGGTGTTTCGCCCACACCGCCTGCTCATCGATGTGGGGATCTAGTCGCGAGTTGTGAGTTGCGAGTTGCGAGTTGCGGTCAGCGGAGGGCGGCGGCTGTGATCGCCCAGACCAATACAGCGGTGAAGACCGTACCCATCGTGATGCCGAAGACGGCCTGCGGGGTTCCACCCAACCGGCGGCCGACGCGAGCCTCCGATCCGAGTATCTCGCGCAGTGCCGTCACGCCGGCCGCCACCGCCAGCGGGGCCGGCAGCAACAGGACGCTGAGCCAACCCAGGTTGGCGGCAACGCCGGCCCAACGGGAACGCCCGGCGGGCAGGTCGGCAAATCGATCCGGTGACGGTGGAACATGGCCTTGCGGAGCCGGACGTGCCAGCCCTTCGAAAGCATCCACCTCGCCCAACGGCGTCCAGGCCGCCATACCGTCGGTCCAGACGAATGACTCCGTGAAGAGGTGCCCGGCGGAAGCCAAACGGCGAACGACCGGTTCTGCGACCGGCCCCACGGGGCCACTACCGACGAGGTAGAACCAGGTTCGCTCCGTCATGACGATCAGGAGTCGAGAGCCGAGACGACGTAGCCGATCGAAGCGATCAACGCCTCGATGTCTTCGATGGGGATCGAAGGCCACATGCCGATCCGTAGCTGATTCCGACCGAGTTTGCGGTACGGCTCCACATCGACAATGCCGTTCGAGCGCAGGATCGCGGCCAACGCGAGCGCGTCGACCCCAACGAAATCGATGGTTGCCGTGACCGGTGACCTCTCCGCCGGCTCGGCCACGAAGGGATCGGCATACGGAACCGATTCGGCCCATCCGTACACGGCAGCTGCGTTCTCCACGGCTCGACCGGCGGACCAGGCCAGCCCGCCTCGCTCGATCATCCACTCAATCTGCCCGGCCAGGAGGAACAGGGTGGCGAGAGCCGGGGTGTTCACGGTCTGATCCTTGCGAGAATTGTCGATTGCGGCCGGCAGGTCGAGGAAAGGGGGCGCATAACGGCCGGAATCATCGATCGACTCGGCCCTGCGGAGCGCGGCAGGGGACATCAGTGCCACCCACAGACCGCCCTCCGAACCAAAGGCCTTCTGCGGCGAGAAGTAATAGACGTCGAACTCCCCCGCTTCGACCGGCATCGCCCCCGCGGCAGAAGTGGCGTCGACCACGACGATCCCCGGCGCGTCCGGCCGCCCGACCGGCATCATCACACCCGTAGTCGTCTCGTTGTGAGTTAAGGCATACGTGTCAACCGATGGGTCTGGAGCGACCTGCGGATGGGTGCCCGGAGGCGACTCGACGATGAGGGGGTCTCGCAGATGTGGGGCCCTCGCCACCGAGGCCGCGAACTTGCCCGAGAACTCGCCGAACACGAGGTGCTCGCTGCGCTCTTCAATCAGCCCGAACACCGCGACATCCCAAAAAGCAGTGGCACCACCGACACCCAGCACTACCTCGTAACCGTCGGGAAGCGAATAGAGCGAACGCAGGCCGGACCGGATGCGACCGACGACGTCCTTGACGGCCGGGCGCCTGTGGCTCGTGCCGAGATAGCCGGACCCGACGCTGAGGAGGGATTCGAGTGCCTCGCTCCGGACCTTCGCAGGCCCCGATCCGAACCGTCCGTCGGCCGGCAGGAGGTCTTGAGGTATCTCGATTTGGCCGGGCATCGTCACCACTATTCTTCGATTCAGCGACATCACAGTCGATTGAAGCAACGAAAGCGAATTCGCATGCACCGCATCTCAGATCGCATCGGTTCGATCGCCGAATCGGCAACGATGGCCGTTACCGCCAAAGCGAAAGTGCTCAAGGCGCAAGGTATCGACGTGATCGGATTCGGCGCAGGAGAACCGGATTTCCCAACTCCGGAGCACATCGTGGAGGCCGCGGTCGTTGCCTGCCGCGACCCCAAGATGCACAAGTACGGCCCGGCCGCCGGTATGCCGGAACTCCGGGAAGCGGTGGCAGCCAAGACGCTGCGGGATTCCGGTTATGAAGCCTCTCCGGGAAACGTCCTGATCACCAACGGCGGCAAGCACGCCGTCTTCGCGGCGCTTGCCACAATCGTCGACCCGGGCGACGAAGTGTTGCTCCCGGCTCCCTACTGGGTCACCTATCCGGAGGCGATTGGTCTGGCCGGTGGTGTGCCGATCGTCCTGGCCACCGACGATTCAACCGGTTTCCAGGTGACCGTAGATCAACTCGAAGCCGCCAGGACGGAGCACACCAAGGCTTTGATCTTCGTATCCCCGTCCAACCCGACCGGGGCCGTCTATCCCCCGGAGGAGATAGCAGCCATCGGGCGGTGGGCGGCCGAGCATGACGTGTGGGTGATCACGGACGAGATCTACGAGCACCTGGTCTACGGTGAGACCGCCTTCTCATCCATGGCGGGGCTGGTCCCGGAGCTACAGGATCGCTGCATCATCGTCAACGGTGTGGCAAAGACCTATGCCATGACCGGATGGCGGGTCGGCTGGATGGTGGGGCCCCCGGACGTCATAAAGGCCGCAGCCAACCTTCAGTCCCACTCGACCTCAAACGTCGCCAACGTTTCACAAGCCGCGGCACTGGCCGCATTGACCGGACCGGTGGAACCGGTCGAGGAGATGCGAAAGGCGTTCGACCGCCGGCGCCGGAAGATGTACTCGATGCTGAGCGGCATAAACGGGGTAGAAGTGCTCGAACCGCAGGGGGCTTTCTACGCTTTCCCGTCGTTCGAGGCACTGCTCGGCAACGACATCGGCGGGCATCGTCCGACCTCGACCCTGGAACTCGCCGGGCTGATACTCGAGGAAGCCCACGTGGCGATCGTTCCCGGCGAGGCGTTCGGTGCCCCCGGGTTCTCCCGCCTTTCGTACGCCCTCGGCGATTCCGACCTGGAGAGAGGGGTCGGCCGGCTCGCCGATTTCCTGGCTATGTGACGCCGGTACACTTCCCGACCATGCTGACGGGCACAACTGCCAGAGCGATGTTGCTGGTCGGTCCCGGCCGGCTCACCCCGACTCGACTTCCGATGGGAAGGATCGAAACCGGCGGCTGGCTGGCCGTCGAGTCGACCGGTATCTCCGGCGTCGAGGTTCACGCATGGAACGGAACCAATCGCAGGCTGGACTACCCATTGATCCCCGGACATGAGATCGTCGGGCGCGTCGCAGAGGCGGCGGACGATTCGATTCCGTTTCCGGTCGGCACCAGGGTCGTTCTCGAGACTTCCATACGATGCGGTGCCTGTCGCAGGTGTACCAACGGTGTTTCGAGCTGCACTTTCCGCCGCCCGATCAACGCATACGGCCACCTTTCGTCGAAGGAGCCACCGGCGTTGTGGGGAGGCCTCGCCGAGTACGTGTACCTGGATCCCGGCGCCCGACTCCATGCCCTCTCAGACGACATACCGGCAGAGGTCGGAACGTTTGCCCATGCGCTCGCAGCCGGGTTCACCTGGGCGGTCGAACTTCCCCAGCTGCAGTTCAGCGAGAACGTGCTCATCCTCGGCCCGGGGCCGCGCGGCCTTTCCGCTTTGATCGCAGCTAAGGCCGCAGGTGCCGGATGGGTGGGTGTCGCCGGCCTACCTCACGATACCGATCGGCTCAAGATGGCCTCCGATCTCGGCGCCGACATGGTGGTGGACATCGAGTCGGGAGATGTGGGCAGCGCCGTGGCCAACTCGCTCGGAGCTCGTCCCGACATCGTTGTCGACGTCACCAGCGACGACCCGGAGGCGATCTTCATGGGCCTCGACCTGGTGCGCGCCGGGGGCCGGGTCGTGCTGGCATCGACAAAGGGAACCAATGCAATCCATCAGCTCTTCTCAGACATCGTGGTGGTGAAGGAACTGACAGTACGGGGTGCATTCGGAGCGAGCTCGGCCGGCTACCACTGGGCGACCCGCCATTTGGCGACCGACGACAGAATCGACCAGATCGTGACCCATGAGTTCCCACTGGCCGAGGCCGGTCGGGCGATGCAGGCGGCCGGAGGTGTGCTGGGTCGGGACGAGCTCCTGGCGGTGGCGGTGACCTTCTGACGTCTCCCGCCGCCGCTTGGATTCCGCGCCGCTCGAGTATTGCTGCCTGGGCCACCTACGACCTGGCCAACACGATCTTTGCGCTCGGAGTACAGGGCTTGTACTTCGCGACCTGGGTGACCGACGTTCAGGACCGGCCGGACGAGGTGCTCTCCTATACGATCGCGGCAGCCATGCTGGTTGTGATCCTCGCCAACCCCTGGATCGGTGCCAGAACCGACCACGCTCCACGCAGGATCCCCTACCTGGCGGTGACGACAGCCGTGGCGGTGGGCGCTACGGCGCTGCTGGGCTCGTTGTCGGTCGGCTGGTCGCTGGCTCTGTACGGCCTCGCCCTCATCGGATTCAACCTGGGGTCGGTGGTCTACGACGCCATACTCCCGGACGTTTCCACACCACAGAATCGAGGCCGCATATCGGGGATCGGAATCGGGGTCGGTTACTTCGGATCTTTCGTCGGAGTGATCATCGGAAGAACCGTGCTGGACGCTCTCGGCCTCGGATATCCGGCGCTCTTCCGGACCCTGGCAGCAGCGTTCCTGCTCTTCGCCGTTCCGACCTTCCTGTTCGTCCGAGAACGACCGCGCTCTGCTCCGGCCGATCCACCACCTTCGTGGCGTACCGCCTTCAGACAACTGGCCGTTTCCTGGCGACGGGCATCCCAGCATCCCGGTCTGACACGGTTCCTGGTCGGACGCTTCCTCTACTCGGACGCGATCAACACCATGATCGGCGGGTTTCTGGCCGTTTTCGTCATCGATGAGATCGGCTTCGAGCGTGATGAGATGGAGATACTGCTCGGTGGAGCGATCGTCGGGGCAATGATCGGAGGATTCGGAGGCGGCCGGCTGGTGGACCGGCTCGGACCCCGGCGCGTGCTGCACGGCGCGCTGTACATGTGGATGATCGGCATGGGTCTGGGCATCGTCGCCGCGGAAGCCGATGTGCCGGAACTCGGCTGGTCGCTGGGCATCCTCGGGGGCATTGCCCTCGGCACCACATGGGCAAGCGACCGCGTGTACATGGTTCGCCTGTCTCCGGCCGAATCGATCGGCGAGTTCTACGGCCTGTACGGCATGGTCGGGCGTTTCGCCACCGTCCTCGGACCCTTGACCTGGGGTCTCATCGTCGACAGGCTGCACCTCGGCCGCAGCGCCGCCGTGGGTACCCTGATCGCATTCCTCGTCGCCGCCAGGCTGGTGCTGCACAAGGTCGTAGTGCCGGAGGAGAGCAAGGCCTAGCGATTGAAACCGCTCAACTGCCGCGCACCCGCGCAGGCAGATGGCGGAGGTCTCTCATCCGTATCCGCCGGGCGGGCCGTGCGACAACCGGTCCTCCACTTCAAAGAGATCGGGAAGGTCGTCGACTCGCTTGTTGTGATCCGCCAGGCGCCTGCCCGTCTCGGCGAACCAGGTGTCGTTGGCTACCGAAGAAGGCCACTGCACCAGTCCGACTCTTGCTCCGACCATCGCCGAAACGACGATGTCTATATCTCGTCTCCTGAGCAGGGCAACTTCGGGAATCAGCGAGAAAGGATCCTGGCGAAGAGGTGCGCCGACCGCGATGGCGGCTACCACCGCCTGGAGGGTCTCGCGTTCCGGTTGAACCAGCTCGACGATAACGCTCGGATCCTCACCCACCCGCGACGAGACATACTTCAACGTGTCGAGCAGAAGCGTCGCATCGCCGTCGAATGCGGGATCTCCGTCAACCCGGTCCTTCGCCATCTGCCCGACCTCCCAGGCTCCGGCGACCAGATCACGACCGTACTGGCCGTGGGAGATACCTGCGATGGTGCCCGCCAGAATCGCGGCGGCGACCGCCGAAGGGCGATCGGTGTGGGTCGAACTCGCCGCTCGCACCGAGTCTGCAACCAATTCCATGGGATGATTCCGGTGCCAGACGCCGATCGAAACGGCACGCGTAGCCACATCCATGCCGCCGTGAGGTCCGCTTCCGAGTCCTTTGAGTCCTTCCTGCTCCAGGTAGCTGTGTAGCCAGAGTGGGGCACCACGAACCCGGGAACGGCCCGATCTCCCACCGGTCAGACGACTCAGAGCCTCCCGGATTCGGACCTGCTCGACGGCGCCGTGGCGGAGTATCTCGTACGCCACGACCATCGCCAGCTGGGTGTGATGCCCGTAGGCGGCGCCGGAACCCTGATCACCCGCCGCCAGACCCAGCAGAACCCCTGCTCCGGAATCGCGGCTGATGTTTGTGCTCAATGCGTTCATTCCGCCGGACATCCTAACGACGGACATCGGGTGTCCCGCCCACCGGACGAACGAGTACTCTCAAGACGTGAAGAGACTTCTCCTCGTGGCTAATCCGGCAGCTTCAGGTTTTACCGGTGGGTTGTTCAGGACCATCACATCGATGCTGGCGGATTCCTATGAGATCGAGCCTTCCTGGCCCGTGAGTCCCGAGGAAGTCCGTCTCGTATCGGCGAAAGCCGCCGCCGATGGGTTCGACGTGGTTGTCGGATTCGGCGGTGACGGCGTCGTCCACCATGTGGCAAACGGGCTCACAGGCACCGAGACTTCCCTGGGGATCATTCCGGCCGGAACCACCAACGTTCTCGCGCGAATTCTCGACATCCCGAATCGGCCCAGAAAGGCAGCCGAACTGTTGATCGGAGACGTCCACAGGATCTTCGCACCCATGGCACGTGTCGAACTCGGCGACCCGCCGGCCACATCTCATGCCACCTTTGGAACCGGCATCGGGTATGACGCCGAGGTCGTGGAACGGTCGGAGGCACAGCCGTACAGGAAGTACTGGTTCGGTTCAGTTCACTATGCGAGAAGTGCGGTCTCCGCGCTGCTGGGCGACTACCGGAGGAGGAAACCGCACCTACACGTCACAGACGGTGTGCGTAGCCTCGCGGCGGTCACGGTACTGGCACAGGTGCACGCCCCTTACACGTATTTCGGCCAGATGCCGCTCGGAGCGCCTGCGAGTAATGGCCTGACGGTGATCGTCTTCGAAGGGCTGCCATTGCGCCGAGCGCCGTCGATCTTGATGCGGGCGCTTCGAAACGGCCGGTTGGACAAGGTGCGGGGTGTTCACGTGTGGCGGGACGTCCAACAGATCACCGTCGAGGCCGACCCGGAAGAAGCGGCTCAGGCCGATGGGGAGATGCTCGGCCGATCTGGGCACATCGTGATCACGGCCGAACCGGCGGCTTTGAACGTCATAGTCCCGAGACCCGAATCCACCGGTACCTCCTGAGATCTCCCGGCACCTAGTCCGTCAGTTCCTCGGCCACCGCCAGCGCCCCTGCGTAGCGGGTCACTTCCCCTACGTCCCAGACTCCGATCTCCGTTACCACACCGGAGAAGACATCGAGAGCAATCACTTCGCTCAGATCCTCACGACCTCGCCGTTGGAGAGAGGCACTGAAGAGCGCCTCGGGAAGGATCTTGTTCGTCGCGGCCATCAGATAGAACGGCACGCCGATTGCCTTGGCTGCTCCGGCCAGCACCGCCGTTCCGACCTTGTTTATCACCTGGGCCGGCCCGATCGCGTCCGCGCCCGCCAACACAACGTCCATCCCGGGCAACACCTCGATAGCGACATCGTCATCTATGAGCTCCACATCGAACCCACCGAGGCGCAGTTCCGCCGCCATCTCCATACCCTCTCCCACCGGCATGGCCCGAGTGCAGACCACGTCGAAATCCATGTGGGTTCTCGCCATCTCGAGCACCGTACGAACGGTGCTCGAGGCCGAGTGAATGAGAACGGTTCCATCCGGAGGGATCACCGACAAACCTGCCTCGGCGATGCCGCGCCAGCTCTCGCGGATGCGACGTTCGAGATCGGAAACTGCCGCGGCCACTGCGCCGGGGCCGCCATCCACGCTGAGATAGACCGCATTTCGGAGATTGGTCACGGGAGCCATCGCTTGCTGGTTGGCAGACAGCAGATCGACTGCATCTAGCACCGCCGCCGGGAAATCCCCAGGTGTGACGTTGGAGACCGTCTTCAGCAAGTTCCCGACCGCCCTGGCGGCGTCGGCGCCGACCGTCGCAGCGCTCCCCACCTGGTCGTGCGCGGCGGCAACGACATGACGCCATGCGGGCCAGTCACGCCATTCCGTCACAACGCCTCCTCCACACTCACTCCGCCGGAAAGCTTAGCCAGCGAGCCCTCCGCCGACTCCCGAGCAGGCCCGCCGCCCTCTACAGATTCTCTTCCAGTGCTGCGGTGATGATTCCGAGCTCCGTCAAAGCTCCGGCAACTTCCGCCCGGGTCCTCATTCGCGTCCGGATGGAACTCCCTACTCCTCGATCAAGCCTCGACCGGACGGCGGCCCGGAGGGCGTCGACATGTCGGCGAAGGGCACGACGCCCGGCGCGGTGACCGGCGCGAACAACCGCAGCCCGAAGGAGCATTCCCAGTACCAGTGAGCCCGCCGCGAGGAGGAACGGACGGACGTCGCCCCCCGGCCGGAGCGACTCCGGATCGGCCCACAGCCAGATGACCCCTGCCAGAACGGCGCCCGCCAGGAACCACTGAAGAAAACCGATCGTGCGCCACCACCAGCTCGGCGCGCCGATGCGGAACTCCCCGACCTCGCGCGAAGCCGCCTCCACGATTCGACCGATTTCCTGCTCGACGGCCTCGGGTACCACTTCCCCACGGAGAGCCCGCCCGAACGACCCGCCTATCTCAAAGGACAGATCGGCCACCAGCTCGTTCACGGACGAGACCGCCTGCGTCAGCTGCGCAGAGGCATCCAACCGGACGTCGTCTTCCGGACGGGTGCCGCCCGCCGCACGGGCGAACCGGGTGGATCTATACCATCGAGCGAGGGCGGCAATGGGCCCTCCGCCGCTGCCGAGAGCCGCCTGCCGGCCGGCTTCGCGCGCCGAAGCATCGTCCGCAAGCACAGGGTCTACCAGTATCCCGGCGACACGGTTCGCGGTTGCGTCCCAACGATCGTCGTACGATGTTCCCGCCCCCACGCCGACCCCGGTCGAACGGGCGATTCCGTCTCGCGCCTCACGGAGGTCGGCGATCAGCTTCGTCATCACCACTTGTTTTGCTTCGAGCCTGCCGTGCAGGTCGCGGCTCAAGCGGGCGATACCGATCGGCGGCCCCTCGGCGGGATCGGCGGCGGTAGCGAGGAGTTGCGCGTTCTCGATTCCGTCCAGCGCGAGTGTCCGCCGGAGATCGTCGACCACCTGGTTCTCCTCGGCCGGACTCAGCCGGTCGATCTGGTTGAGGACGAAGATGAACTGCTTCGAGTAGCGGCTGAGTGGCTGCAACAGATCACGGTGCAGCAGACGGTCGTTGTATTTCTCAGGATCGAGGACCCAGATCACAGCATCCACCCTGGGGAGCAGGTACTCAACGACCTCCCGATGTGATCGGACCACGCTGTCTGTATCGGGCAGGTCGAGAATCGCGATGTCCCCGAACGAGTCGTGCCCGATCCTGTCATCGATGGCGAGATCGTCCAGCAGCCGGATGAGGCCGGGTTCGGCGTTGGCCGGGATCCAGGCGAGGGGTCGCTCGGTGGTCGGGCGCACCACGCCCGTGGCGGCGATTTCCTCGCCTGCCAGGGCGTTCAGGAGGCTCGATTTGCCCGATCCGGTACCGCCCACCAGCGCGACGACGACCGACCGACCCAGGAATCCGATCCTGGCGCGGATGTCTTTCGCGGCCTGGGCGTGCGGTGTCAGAAGCTCAGGCTCGACGATCTCCGTTGCTCTGCCCACGGCGAGATCGAGGAGGTCGAGAGCGGCGGTTATGTCATACGCCATCCCATGCCTCCACCCGGCGGACCACCCGGTCGTGCGCGGAACTCAAGGATCCCGGTTCCGGCAACTCGTCGGTGTGGTCGTCGAGGAGCTTCCCGAACCTCGCTCCGTCGTCTGCCAGCACCACGCCGACCGTGTGACTCAGCCGGAGCCTCGCTGTTTCGACGAGCGAGCGGGCGGCAGCCGAACCGAACAGGTGCTCGAGCAGTTTCTGTTGTGCAGCAGCCGCTCCGGCCGCCACCCCGACCTCGGCACCCGTCAGACCACCGGTCTGCAGGAACACACCGAGAATCACCGCCACTGCAACACTGTTCACGCCGTAGGAGGCCACCTGCGCGGTCCGCTTCTTGGATGCGCCTGCTTCGGATATCAACTCGGATAGGTCTGTCAGCCAATTGTCCACCGCCCCGGCCGCGGCCTCCGCAGTCGTATCGGCGTGTCTCCAGAGTGACCTGCCACTGAGTAGCGCAGCCCCGGCCGGATCCAGCTCCCAGGCCGATGCCGCGGCCGCGGCGGCCAGGTCGGCGCGACGGATCAGCACCTCGCGCAACTCCATGCCGGTATCCGTCCGGACCCGCGTAGCGGACTGGGTGCCACCGAACACCCGCCTGGCCCACGAGGAAAGTCGAGAAAATCCTTCGGAGACTGCCTTCGTGAGCTCGCCGGTGCCCAGAAACTCCTGCCATCGCTCGATCACTTCGGCCCGGATCAGTTCTCCGGAATCCAGGGATCCGGACACCTCTCCGACCTGACGTTCATATGCGGCAGCGGCAACACGGCGGAGGGCGCCGGCCTCGGTGAGTTCTTCAGAGACCGCCCGTTCGAGTGCAGCCGTTCGTACGGCGAGATCGCCGACGGCTCCGCGTATCGAGGCCTCGAGCACCGCGGCACGGCCCGAATCGCTCGCCATCTCCTCCAGCCGGGCGAGGACGTCTCCCACCGCTTTCTCGGGCAGGGCGCCGGTCGTCCGGTCGACGAGTTGCTCGGTGATCTCGAAGAAGTGCCGCTCGAGGGGGAAACCTCTCTCCTCCAGGAGCCGCCGGTAGTCGCCGATCAGAACGTCGGAAAGGGGTGGAGTACGGTTGGCGATGAACAGCACCGGTACCGAGCGCGCCCGCGCCTTGTCCAGGAACTCCCATGGAACGGCATCGGCGTAGCGTTGCGCCGAGGTCACGAACAGGATGACATCACCTACGGCCAACAGATCGTCTGCCATCCGGCGGTGGTCCTCAACAACCGAGTCGAAGTCCGGGGCGTCGATGACCGTGAGGCCGCGTGGGAGCGAATCATTGCCTTCAACCACTCGAATCGGCTGCTGCCGGCGTCCGTATCCCGAGAGAAACTCCTCCCGGTAGCGATCGACATTCGCTCCGTGGGCCCACACGACGGGCATGGTCGTGGTGGGGCGAAGCGCTCCGGCATCGCTGATCGGGAGTTGGGCGAGGCTGTTGAGGATGGTGGACTTGCCGCTTCCGGTTGAGCCGATCAACACCGCGACGAGGGGGGCATCGAGGTCACCGAGTCTGGGGAGGAGGTATTCGTTGATGCCCCAGGCGGTCTCCCGCCTCAGAGCGTTGCGAGCCGTTCGAGCGTTGCCGGGGAGCTTGAAAGTCATGCCGTCGACCAACTCCGCCAGCGCGTGCAGCGCGGCACGAAGATCGGCGGCTCGGGCGATCGGTGCGGGCATCCGGAGATTGTCCCACACCCAAATGCGCGTTTCTGTCACCCTTGCCGGATACATTGAACACATGGCACTGATACGGGTCGAAGGAGACACAGTCACTATCGAGGAGTTCGAGGTGACCGACCCCGGTCTGGCGCAGTTGCTGACGGCTCAGCCGGAGGACATGCGAGCGGAGGTCCTCACCAGGGCAATAACCGTCGGAGTGAGAGGGCTCTTGTCGATGGGTCTAGGCATCGACCTCTCGGAGATCGATGATCGAGTCAGGCGTTCCATTCTCGAAGCCACAGCCGAAGCCCGCCGGGAGGTGGAGACGGTACTCACGGCCGCCGGCCAAGCATTCGAAGCACAGCTGTCCCCAGAGCATCGCAGTTCGACGGTTGCCAGGACTCTCAGCGAGTTCACGGCCTGGCGCGACGACTTCCTGGCGCGCATGGATCCGGCCGATGCCGACAGCAACACGGCCGTCTTCTTGAACCAACTCGCGGCGCTGGTGGGCCCCGCAGGTGAGCTCCAGAGGCGCCTCGAGGAGGCGCTGGACCCGACCGTCGACACGTCGGCGTTCGCCCAACTCGGCCGGTCGATCGAGGATCGAATAGCCGAGTTGCGGGACGCGGTCATGCACCAGCGGGGCCGGGCCGAAGAGGCCGAGGTCGGCACTCAGAAGGGGTTCGATTTCGAAGAGTCCGTTGAGAACTGGCTTCGAGCAGCGGTCGCCGGATTCGGCGGATGCGTGGTCGAGCGCACGGGCAGAACGCCCGGCGAGCTCAGCGCCGACGCATTGGTCGGCGACTTCGTCGTCACCCTTGCCGACGGAGCACGGATCGTCGTAGAAGCCAAGAACACGGCGCGAATCAACCTGGCAGGGAAGGACGGCATTCTCGACGAACTGGACCGGGCAATCGTGAACCGGTCGGCGGATTTCTCTGTTTGCGTCTCCGCACGCGAGGCTTTCCCGAGAGAGGTCGGTCAGTTCGGTGTTTACGGGCACCGTCTGCTGGTAGTCGATCAAGGAGACGGTGCAATGACCTCCGTCGCGGTTCGTTGGGCGATCTCCGCGATGGCCGCCGAGCGTCGGACTCGCGGAGAAATCGACCACGGATTGTTCGAAGACAGGCTGCAGCGCATACGTCAGCTGGCCCAGCTGATGTCGGGCAGCCGGCGGTCGCTGACCGACATCACGACATCGGTGGAAAGCGTGCGCGGCACACTCGAGCAGTTGCGAACAGAGCTTCTGGCGGTCGTGGCCGATCTCGATCGAGAAGTGACGAGGGTCGGCCGGCCGGCGGAGGTAGTGAACCTCCGTCCGGCGGTCGGTTCTGAGGGTTGATTCAATCCGCCAGCGGCAACTCGGCGGTCACAACACTGCCGCCATCCGATCGAATGGACAGCTTCCCACCCGCGTCTGCCACAGTGCGTCGCACGATGTCCAACCCCAGGCCGGTGGAATCACTCCCCGACCAGCCCCGTTCGAGCGCCTCTTCGCCGAATCCCTCTCCCTGATCTGAGATCGTGAGCCGAACAAGCCCGGAGTCGTCGGCCACTACCACATCGAAGCCGATCCCTGCCGGCGTGTGTGCCAGGACGTTCGCCAACAACGCATCCACAGCCGCGCCGAAGTCCACCGCTGCTCCCGCGACCATCCTTGGACCGTCCGGAACACTGAGCGACCACCGTCGTTGCTGTTCATCGGCCAGGGCGCCCCAGAACTGTGCACGATCGGTCACCACCGCGACGAGATCGGATATCACTCCCCCACCCTGCCGCATCGGACGCCGGGCCTCCCTGATCACGTAGTCCACCGTGCGCTCGAGTTCCCCGACATCCTCCCTGAGCCGCTCGGCAATCGCCCCGTCCTCGACCGCGTCGATATCGAGCCGAACGGCCGTCAGCGGAGTCCTGAGCCGGTGCGACAGGTCGGCGACCGCCTCCCGCTCCACTGCGAGAAGTCCACCTATTCTCCCGGAGAGCCGGTTGAACGCCCTGCCGACTTCCTGCACCTCGCGCGGCCCCGACACCTCGACCTGTGCGTTGAGGTCACCTTCCGCCATGCGGTGAGCCACGTCGGCGAGTTCTCTCACGGGGACCGTTATCGATCGTGCAAGCCGATCCGAAACGAGAACTGCGATGCCGACGAGCGTGACACCCAGCAACCCGAGAATGAGGCGGGCCGACGCCACGTTCTCGGTGAGCAGAGCTTCGGGAACGAAGATCCGGACGAGTGTCGTCCGCCCTCCGCCCTCGCTGATCGGAACGAACAGAGCCTCCCCGCCTTCCATTTCGAAGCGGGTCGTCGCCTGTTTTGCGCGTGCGGATTCGACCAGCGAGTCGATCGGCACCGGCGCGCCGGCGACCGAATCGTCGAAGAAGATCACAGAGGTGAGCCGGCCGTCGAATGAGGGCTCGCTGGACAGGAGCCCCGAGACCTGGCTCCTGTCGTCCGGCACCAGGAGAGCGACTGCACTGGCGAAGAACTGTGCGTCACGCTCGGCGTTGTTCATGGCGCGGTCGTGGGCCAGTTGGCCGACGAGGCCTGCGAGCGGGATCAGGAATGCAAGCGCCACCATCGAAGTGATCGCCGCAGATACGAGAACGAGCCGCCGGCGCATCAGTCCGGGACGACGAGCTTGACGCCGACACCCCGCACCGTGTGCAGATAGCGGGCCTCGGCGGCGTTCTCGCCCAGCTTCTTGCGCAGCCAGGACAAGTGCACGTCGACCGTCTTGTCACCACCCCCGTACGGTTGCCGCCACACCTCCGCCAGCAGTTCCCTCTTCGAAACCACGTCACCCACGTGATCTGCGAGATAGGCGAGAAGGTCGAACTCCTTGCGCGTCAGCTCGATCGGCTCACCGGCGAGAGTGACCTCCCGCGCTCGTCCGTCGATGACCAGGTCACCCACCACGACGCTGGCACCGGATCCGCTCTGGTCGGTGCGGCGCAGTACGGCGCGCAATCTCGCGTCGATCTGCTCCCCGGAGAAGGGCTTGACCACATAATCGTCTGCCCCGGCGTCGAGCACCTTGATTATCTCCGTTTCCTCATCGCGGGCCGTCGCAACGATGACCGGCACCTGGGAGACGGCGCGAATCAACTTGAGGATCTCGACACCATCCAGATCGGGAAGTCCGAGATCGAGGATCACCACATCGGGAGCGTTGGCGATGACGTACTCGAGTCCTTCCATACCCGTTGCCAGGCTGTCGACGTCGTGCCCGCGGGAAGCCAGAGCTCGTGCGAGCGATTCACGGATCCGGACATCGTCTTCGATCAAGAGCACAGACGGCATCCGGACACGATACCCACAAGGTCGGCGTCAGCACGACGGCGCGGGGCGTTTTGCCATTCTTTAACCGGCCGTTAGGACTGGTAATACGGTCGAAATGCAAGGATGTATGTATGAAATCGCGCTTGATAGCCGCATGGGTTCTCGCCACGGCCGTTGCCGTGACTCTCGCCTATCAGGCCGTCGGCCTGGTCCAGACTCAGGTCACCGAACAGGCTCCGGTGCTGGCCGCCGTCGAAGAGACCCCCAGCACTATCAAAGCAGGCGACCTCCCTTCGGTGCCCCCGACCGTCACCGTCCCCGAGGATGTCGAAGATCGCGTCGACGCTCCGCCCACCAGCCAGTCCGGGGACACACTCGGCGAGACGACCGGCGACTCGACCTCCATCCCGGCGACGACCGTGCCGACACCTTCCACCTCATCGACCGTGCCCGCCGGCAGCCCGACAACCAGCACTCCGTCGACGGTGCCCGAGCAGCAAGCCGACTTCATCATCCTCTCGGACGGAGGCACGGTCACGGTCACATGCTCGGGAGATGTCATCGGCTTCCAGTCGTCGCTTGCCAGCCCGGGTTTCCAGACAGACATCAGGTCGGAGGGTCCGCAAGAGGTCGACGTTCGTTTCAAGGACGTCGACAAGGACCACAGCTTCGAGATCAAGGCAACCTGCGACGACGGGGAAGTTCGCCCCGAGGTGCACGAAGACGACTGACGCCGCCGTTGCACCGTGCGCCGTTCGACCACCGCAGAAGTCAGCCTGCGACGTCGACCGCAGCTGCACCTTCCCGGCATCCGTCCAGCACCGGGCAGTAGCTGCACCACGGGCCGCCGCGCCGCTCCATCTCAGAACCCTCGTGCCAGGATCGGCGGAGCGAGCTGATCATGTTCGAAACCCGCCGGGCGGTGACCTGCACTCCGGTTCTGGTGGGAACCTCACAAAACCGCTCCCCTGTCGCCACCGAGATGGCTTCGACCATCCCGGGCAGTTCGCCCTTCTCCAGGGCCCACAACATCGCGTAGAAACCGAGCTGCAGCTCAACCTCTCCCAGTACTCCGGTCTTCCAGTCGACCAGCTTGGCTCCGGAGTCCTCATTGAAGACCGCGTCGACCCGCCCGACGAGAGTCACCCCGGCAGAGGGTTCGACCACGAACGAGACTTCGGAAGCCTCATAACCCTCGTCCGGCAGTCGTTTGAATCGCTCATAGAGCAGCCCTACCTCTTCGATAACGCGAGCGAGGGCGCTGGGTTTGAGACCCAGGGCTGCAACCTTGTAATTGAGGTTCGAGGAACCGATCTCCTCCCGGCAGACCTGTTCGAACCCTGCAGGGGGAATCTCGCCCCCGTCGAGGTGTCGGGCAAACACCCGGTGGGCGAGACCACCGCTGAACGAAGCCCTGGTGTCCGGGCCGTAGACCCCCCGGTAATGGGCGGCAGCGCGCTCGGGACATTCACAGAACGACACGAACGATGAAGCACTCACCCGTATGTCCTCGCCGGGTTCCACAGCCGGGAAATCGATCACGGTGCTGATGGTATCGACGACCGGGGACGAAATCGCTGCAACTACACTTGCTGGCCTCCGGGGGTTTTCGTGACATCCTCATTTCGCCGCTTGCTGATCATCGCCGCCGTGTCTGCGACAGGGCTGTTCCTCTTCGTTGTTACTGCCTTCGGCGTGGACAGATTCGTGCATTCCGGAGAGGCCCTTCGAAACGTCACGGTGGCGGGCGTCGACCTGTCGGGTCTCGATGAAGACGGCGCAGTCCGGGCCCTCTCCGAATATGAAGGTCTCCTCCTGGACCAGACCGCGCCGTTCACGGTCGCCGGAGTCACCGTGGATCTCGACCCTGCTTCGGTCGGATTCGATCTGAACGAGGCGGCAGCAGTCCGGGCTGCCATGGAGACCGGACGCACAGGAAGTGTCTTCAGTCAGTTCGGATGGTGGCTGCGACACCTGTCGGCGACGGTCGAGTTGCCGATCGAGGGAGGGATCGATGATGCTGCGCTCGATCAGGTTCTCGCCGATTGGGACACGACGCTCATCGCCGAACTGCCCTACCCCGGTGATGTGATCCTCATCGACGGGATACCGGTGGCCGACTATCCGACTGCCGGTACCGTTCTCGATCGAGAACAGTCCGCCGGGGTGATCGTTGCCTCACTTCTCTCGACTCCGCGGGAAACGCAGCCGCTGCCGACCGTCCACGTTGACGCCCCGCTCACCGGCACCGACATCGACGCCGCTGCGGCACTTGCCGCACGGATGCTGTCCGCCGGAGTCACCTTGAGACGAGACAACCCGCCCGTCGAGGTCGTCTTCAGCACGTCCGACCTGGCCGAAGCATTCGAGACGGAGTTTGTGTCGGAGCCGCGCCCCGCGCTGCTGGTCCGCTTCTCGGCCGAGAAGGTCGCCGTGATACTCGAACCGCTGCGAGCACAGCTGGAGGTTCCTCCCGTCGACGCGACATTCGAGTTCGGAGAAGACGACAGCATCACCGTCGTACCGGGTCGATCGGGAACGATCATCGATCCGGCACTCGCGGCAACAGCCCTGGAAGAGGCGGCGATGACCGTCAGCCGCATCGGGGTCATGCCCTTCGAAGACGGTGCCGAACCGCAAGTCACCACCGAATACCTCGAATCGCTCGGGATCACAGGCCTCGTCTCGAAAGCGAGTACCAACCATCCCTGTTGTCAGCTGCGGGTCGACAACATCCATCTCTTCGCCGACATCGTGGACGGCGCGATCGTGCTGCCCGGCGAAACATTCTCCCTGAACGAACACGTCGGGCAACGCACGACCGATCGTGGATTCAAACCTGCTCCAACCATCATCGGCGGAAAGATCGTGGATACCGTCGGCGGCGGTGTCAGCCAGTTCGCAACCACCTTCTACAACGCGGTGTTCTGGGGCGGCTACGAAGACGTTACCCATACCCCGCACAGCTATTACTTCTCCCGGTATCCGGAAGGCATAGAGGCGACGATCTCGTGGCCGCTCCCGAATCTCGTATTCCGCAACGACACCGCAGCAGCCGTGCTCATCAAGACCGAATACGACGACACGACCATCACGGTGAAGTTCTACGGGGACAGCGGCGGTCGCAAAGTCGAGGGAAGCACGTCCGGACGATTCGACTTCACAGAGCCACCCACCGAATACATAGCCAACGACGAACTCGTGCCGGAAGAAGAGCTCGTCAACGTCGAAGGCCGGGAAGGCTGGTCTGTGACCGTCACGCGGGTAATCACCGAGTCAGATGGAACGGTGCGGGAGGAATCCTGGTTGGTCCGGTACAAGGCCCAGCCCCGGGAGATCGAGGTGCACTCGTGCATGATCCCGGAAGAAGAGGAGGGCTACACAGGCGAAGAGTGCCCGATACCGGAAACGACCACCACCTCGGAACCGCCGCCGACAACTTCGACCACCGGCCTCACCACTACCACCACGGTCCCCTAGCGGACGTCGCCGGAATCGCTAGTAGAACAAGAAGAAGTCGCTGATGAGCCTTCCGGCTTCGGTGATCGACTCCTCGTCCCAACCGCCCCGTCGTTCGATCGTTACGACGTTCGAGGTGATGTACACGCTCTGCACTGCACCGTCGCCCGACAGGATGGCCCTGGCGACACCGGCCGGATAGGTTGTCCGTCCTTCCGTCTCATCCAGGGACCGATAGCGCTCGCCGTCCTGACCGCTCAGCGTGCGGTCGGTGTCGAACACGGCTACGTCGCCGATGGTCGTAGAACTCGCAATCTCGATCTTCTGGCCCAAACGAATGCTCCTCGGAAAGGTGGGGCAGTCTAACGCTAACGTTCCCGGCGTCTATGCCGATCGCCGATCACGTGCAGCTTCATGAGGTTGGTCGACGCCTGCTGGTTCGGCGGAGTTCCCGCCACGACGACGACGCCCTCCCCCTCTTCGCACAAACCGGACCGTTCGAGGCGTTTCTCCGCCCAGGCGATCATCAGGTCGGTGGAGTCGCGACGATCGGATGCCATCGGAGTCACGCCCCACATCAACGCCATCCGCGACAGTGTCGCCGGCTCGGGCGAGAAGGCGATGATCCGGGCGTGGGGCCTGTACTTGCTGAGCAACAAGGCGGTATTGCCGGATTCTGTGAAGGCCGCGATCGTCTTGATCTTGAGGTTGGCGGCCGTGTCGACGGCCGCTTTGGCGGTCGCGCTGGGAAAAGTCGGCTGGCTTTCGAGGAATGCTATGTCGACGACGCCCTCCGACTCGCGCAAGCCGGCCTCCACCTCGCGACAAATCGCATCCATCATCTGAACTGCGCGCACCGGATAGCGTCCGACGGCGGTCTCGGCCGAGAGCATCACCGCGTCGGTGCCACCGATTATCGCCGATGCCACATCTGTCACCTCTGCGCGCGTCGGTCGAGGTGACTCGGTCATCGATTCGAGCATCTCGGTAGCGGTGATCGAGATGATTCCGGCCCTGTTGGCGCGCCGGAGGATGTCCTGCTGAATCAACGGGACCCTCTGCAAAGGGAGTTGCACTCCGAGGTCACCCCTGGCGACCAGCGCTCCGTCGGCTGCTTTCAGGATCTCGTCGAGATTGGACAGAGCAGCTGCCAGTTCGATCTTGGCGATGATCGGAGTGCCGGGTTCGACCAGGGAGGCCACCTCGGCGACATCAGCAGCAGAGCGGACGAAAGAGGCCGCTACGAAGTCGACACCCAGTTCGCGCCCGAAGAGAAGATCTGCACGATCCTTTTCGGTGACCGCCGGCACCTGGAGCTGCGTGTCGGGGAAGGCAACACCCTTCTGACCGAACAGAACGCCACCCTCGATCACCCGGGACCGCAGCCCGTCCGGCATTCGCTCGACGACCTCGAGGCGAATCAATCCGTCGGCCAGCAGCACCGGTTCACCGACCTCCACGTCGTTGAGCAGGTACGGGTAGTCGATCGGGATAGTCCCCGGAGTCGCCTCCTTGTCGGCTGAGACCAAGACGACTTCGGATCCGGTCGGGAGATCACACGATCCGCCGGGAAAGCTGCCGACACGCAGTTTGGGTCCCTGTATGTCCTGCAAGATGGCAACGGGGCGGCTGTGCTCGGCGGCGGCGGCCCTCACCCACTCGACGAATCTCCGGTGATTCTCGTGGTTTCCGTGCGAGAAGTTGAGCCGGGCCACATTCATCCCGGCTCCTACCAGTGCCGAGATCGCTTCGCCCGAGGCTACGGCGGGCCCGAGCGTTGCAATGATCTTGGTCTGGCGTATGGGACTGATCTCTTCCGGGCTCGCGCTGGTGGTCATTGCTCTCCTTCTCACTGTGAAGCGTAGGGCAGGACCGCACAAAGACGGCATCGGGGCGCGGCAGCTTACCTGCCACTCCCTGAGTTCAGGCTTGGACCGAGACGCCCCTCCAGAAGGCGACGGAGTCGCGGATTGGGCCGGCCGCCGGCTTCGGATCCGGGTAGAACCATGCAGCTCGGGGGTTCACCCGTCCGTCCACAATCAAGTCGTAGTAGCTCGCCGTGCCTTCCCACGAAGTATGCACGTCCGACTTACGAAAGTACTCCAGGTTGAGCGACCCGGGAGGGAAGTATTGATTGCCTTCCACAGTGATCGTCATTTCGCTCTCCGCCGGTACTGCACCGTTCCACGAGGCCCCGGCCATCGATGATCCTCCCGTCGGGTTCGGAACCAGCCAACACCGGGGGCGGCCCGAATAGTCCCGACCTGCATGAACGGCGACGACCCGGTTCGCTCTAGCCTCCGGGTCATGGAGATTGCGGCAGTTCCCCTCAAACAGTTCGACCTCGCCAAGGCGAGGATGGCTGTGGGCTTCGATGCGACGCAGCGAGAGAAGCTGGGCCGGGCCGTCGCGGCTCATACGCTGGATGTGGTAGCAGGGGCCCTGGGTGCAGTATGGGTCGTCACGAGCGACGCGGCGGTGGCCGATTGGGCCGGAGAGCGCGGTGCCCGGATCATCCTCGAACGGCGGACCGGCCTCAATGCTGCGGCGAGTCGGGTAATCGAACTCGCCGGAGCGGGACGATGGATGATTCTGCATTCCGATCTCCCGCTGCTCACGTCCGAGGACGTGAGCTCAGCCTGGAACGGAGTACCCCGGGACGGGTTTCTGCTGGCTCCGTCGCGCGACGGAGGCACCAGCGTCTTCGCAGGGGAAGCGCCCGCCCCGTCGCTTGCCTACGGCCCCGGCTCTTTTCATCGTCATCTCGCCGGTGTCCGGCGATACCCGGTGCAAGTCATCACCAGGACCGGCTTCCTCCTCGACGTCGATGCTCCCTCGGACTACGCGGCGGCAGCCCGCCATCCGCGCGGATCCTGGCTCGACAGGGCAATCGGCCGGTAGGCTCCCGGCATGAGAAGCGGTATCCATCCCGACGCCCGTGATGATCATCGACCCGAAGGCATCCCGGCGCGAGCCCTGACCATCGGTGCCCACCCCGACGACGCCGAGTTCGGAGCGGGAGGAACCCTGGCGGGCTGGGCCGCCGCCGGGTGCGAGATCACCATGCTCGTCGTTACCGACGGTTCGAAAGGTTCCTGGAATCCCGATACCGACCACCGGACACTCGTCGATCAGCGCCGCGACGAACAACACGCCGCCGCGGCAGCTCTGGGAGCGACCACCTCGATAATGCTCGGCCACACCGACGGCGAACTCGAATACTCGATGGCACTGCGACGAGAGATGTGCCTGTGGGTCAGGAGAATCCGGCCCGACGTCGTGCTGACACACGACCCCTGGCAGAGATATCAGCTGCACCCGGATCACCGCATCACCGGAATCGCCGCCATCGACGGGGTCGTGGCGGCGCGCGACCATTTGTTTTTTCCCGATCAACTCGTCGATGGCGTAGAGAAACACCGGCCCGATTGGATCTATCTGTGGGGCGCGGACGAAGCAGACCATTGGATAGACATCGCCGACACATTCGACATCAAGCTCGAGGCACTGCTCGCCCACTCGTCCCAGGGGACGACCACTATGGGGGATGCGCACAGGGGACGGGCGGAACGAGAAGCATTCAGGTCCCGCATGGAGGCCCGGGCTCGCCGGCTGGCACAGCCTGCCGGACTCGACCTCGCCGAGTCGTTCAAGGTGTTGAGCCCGTAGGACCTACCAGATGGCGGAGCCGGTCTCCTTGTCGAAGAAGTGGAGTTTCGTCGTATCGACGAGCAACTCGGCCCGCTCGCCCGTCTTCGGGGCGAAATCGGGGTTGATGCGCGCCGTGAATGCGGTGGTGTGGCCGAGGGTCGAAGCATCTGCGCCTTGATCTGCAAGCAGTTCCTGAATGTCGGGTGTGATCACCGGCGGGAGCGGTTGCTCGAAATGGATGAATGCTTCGGAGCCCAACTGCTCCACGAGATCGACGTTCACCGTCATCACGCGTTGAGCGTCGAACTCACCCGTCACCGCGGCCTTCGCCTCGAAACCCTCGGGACGCAAGCCGACCACGATCTCCTTGCCGGAATAGCCGGCCAAACCAGGACGGGCATCGAGGGTCGATCGGTCGACCCGTAGTTTCGTGTCGGCCCATGTCACATAGGTCGAATCGCCGTCCGCCACCACGGTCCCGAGGACGAAGTTCATCGAAGGCGATCCGATGAAACCTGCCACGAAGAGGTTGTCCGGACGATCGTAAAGAGTGCGAGGGGTATCGACCTGCATCAAGTTCGGGATCTCTTTGCCGGAGATGGACTTGAGCACTGCGACACGGTCGCCCATCGTCATCGCTTCGACCTGATCGTGGGTCACGTACAGGGTCGTCGTCTTCAGCCGGCTGTGGAGAATCCCCAACTCGGAACGCATCTGCACACGCAATTTGGCATCGAGGTTGGAGAGCGGCTCATCCATTAGAAAGGCGGCCGGCTCACGGACAATCGCTCGACCCATCGCCACCCGCTGCCGTTGACCTCCGGACAGAGCTTTGGGTTTGCGGTCCAGAAACTCGGTTATCTCGAGAATCGCAGCAGCCTCTCCAACCCGCCGGTTGATTTCCTCTTTGGGCATCTTGCGCAGCTTGAGACCGAACGCCATGTTGTCGAACACACTCATGTGCGGATAGAGCGCGTAGTTCTGAAAGACCATCGCGATATTGCGGTCTTTGGGCGGCACCTCGTTGACCACCTGATCACCGATGGTGATCTCACCTTCGGTGATGTCTTCGAGACCGGCGACCATTCTCAACAACGTCGATTTGCCGCAGCCGGAGGGACCCACCAGAACAACGAACTCACCGTCCCCGATCTCGAGATCAACGTCGTATATGGCACGTGTCCCACCCGGATAGACCTTGCCCACCGACCTCATTGTGATGGCAGCCATTGGTGCCTCCTCGTTGCTCGTGATGACCCGCTCGAATGTACCACAGAGCGCCTATGCTTGCCGCCAAGGAGGTTCGATGACCGATCAGCGTGTTGCAGTGCTAACGGGGGGAACCGGCGGTTTGGGAACGGCTCTCGCCAGACGCCTTGCTGCCCAGGGCCACCGCCTGGCCGTTACCTATGTGCGCCCCGAGGAGTCAACGGCTTTCGAGTCGGTCCTGGACCTCGATGAGGAGCAACTGCTCCTGAGGCGCGTCGACGCCTCGAACCCGGAAGAGATGGAAGCTTTCCTCAACGAAGCCAAAGAGCGTTTCGGGTCGGTCGACATCGTCTGCTCACTCGTCGGCGGTTGGGCGGGTGGACGCGACATCGAAGAGACATCGGACGTCCGGTTCGAACGAATGCTCGACCTCAATCTGGTGTCGGCCTTCAACACCCTGCGCGCATCCATACCTCATCTGCGCTCTTCCGAAGCCGGTCGCGTGGTCCTCGTGGGAAGTCGCGCCGCGATCGACACCCCGGCCGGTCAGGCAGCCTTCAACGTGGCCAAAGCCGGCGTGGTGGCTTTGGCGAAGTCGGCGTCGGTGGAACTCGACGACACAAACATCACCGTCAACGTCGTCATGCCCTCCGTCATCGACACTCCCGCCACCCGCGAGGCCCTGCCTTTTGCCGACTACGTCCACTGGCCGACTCCCGACGAGATCGCCAAGGTGATCGAGTTCCTGGTATCGCCCGAGTCGGAAGTGGTCTCGGGCGGCGTGATCCCCGTGTACGGGAAGACCTGACAGTCCGCCGCCGAGACTCCGTTCGTCCTTACACAGGCCGGGCTTTCTCCGGCCACGCTCCCCGAAACAGCCCCGACCAGGCGTGCCGGCTCACGCCGGCACAATGCAGAACACTCCATGCTCTGCGATCCGTTCAAACCAAACCAACAAGAAACCCGCCCACAGGGCGGGTTTCTTGTCGGCAGCCCCGACCAGATTCGAACTGGCGTTACCGGCTTGAGAGGCCGGCGTCCTAGGCCGCTAGACGACGGGGCCGTTATTGCCCGTTACCGGGCTCGCTCGGGGGGAAGGACTCGAACCCTCAATGACAGGACCAGAACCTGCTGTGTTGCCAATTACACCACCCCCGAATGGGCGCGCTGGCCCGACGGGCGGACGGCATCATACCGCACCGCATGTTGAATCCTGCAAGCGAGCTCAGGCGCCGGCCGCCAGTGCCACGAGTTCCTCGAACTGCTCAACGGTAATGCCGCTGGCGACCCGTTGAACGACCACGTTGTCGCTACCCACGACGACCCACGCAGGGACATTTGGCATTCCCAGCGCAGAATGAATCGAATCGGTCCGATCGTCCACGATCACCGGCGGTGTCCACCCTTCCCGCTCGAACCAGGCGCCGGGCGGATAGTTGACCCTGGAAGGCTCGACGAGGATCGACGTCGAGTAGAGGTCGACTTCTGTCGGCAGACCGTTTTCATCGAAGTACCGCTGCAAGTCCGAGACCTCGGACTGGCAGACGGGTCACCAATGCGCCAGGTTGAGAATCAGCTTGGGTCTACCGTCGGCGGAGATCGCGATGGGATTGCCGTCGAAATCAGCACCCTCGATCGTCGGAAGTGCGAGACCTATCGCAGCATCCGGAGCACCGGGAACGAACGCCGGCAACTCCTCGCCCCGCACCGTGACATCACCGTAGACCGAGGCCTCGTCCGTGCTCAGCATCGTGGCAACAACCGCGAGCAGAGCGAAAGCCCCAACCGCACCCAGGACCAGCGGCAGCATGCTCTGCTTGCGCTTGCGCGACTTGTACTTCGCCATCAGTTCCTCGTTTCGCACAGTCACACGTACAATCTGCCCGCATACATTAGGGGAACATGACGGACCAGAACACCTCAAGAACTCGATCTCTGCTCATCTTCGGAGTTGCAGGCGCTCTAGTGCTGCTGCTCGGGGTAGCCGCCGTGCTGCTGACGGGCTCCGAAGACCCCGGGATCGTGTCCGACGGCGGACCCGGAGAAGATGCCACCGCGGTGGCATCTATCAGTGAGACCCGCCCGGTGACGGTCGTCGGGAGTGGCCTTGTGCCGATGCCCGAGCAGGGCGCGGACACGGCCCTCGGCTTGCCGATGCCGGAGTTGACCGGTCAGTCGTTCGACGGAACACCGGTGGAGATCAAGAACGACGGCAGACCGAAGATCATCATCTTCCTAACCCACTGGTGACCGCACTGCCGGTCCGAGGTCTCGGACTTGCAGAGTTACTGGTCCAGCAACGAACTGCCGACAGATATCGATATCGTCAGCGTCTCGGGCAGCAATAGGCCCACCGAAACCGGGTACCCACCCAGCGAATGGCTCGCCGATTGGCCGATTCCAGTGCTGGTCGACGATGAGAACGGAACGGCGATGAAGAGTTACGGTCTCGTCTACTTCCCGTTCTCCGTCATCGTCGACGGATCCGGCAAGGTCGTTACCCGCCATGTCGGAGCGTTGACGGGTGCAGACCTCGAAAACGCATTCGGTTTCTTGCGAGGTGCGGGCTGAGGCACCCGGGTTCTGCGCCGTGGGTTTCTAATCGATACCGGGAACCGGCGAACCCGATTCTTCTGCCGGCTCCCGCGCCTCCGTGCCCGCGACGTAGAGCAGCACGAAGATCAGCGCGAATCCGACCAGCGACATGAACGGGAACGAGATGAACCCGAACTGCCAGATGTAGCGCTCGGTGCACGAAGCATCGACCCCGCAGAAACCCGACTCGAGGCCGGGCCTCAACTGCAGCACGTACTGATACAGGGCGATAACCGCACCGACAACCACCAGGGGGTATGAGTAGCGGCGAACCCCAAGGTCCTTGCGATACGCGGCGATCGCCAGGATGATCGCCAGCGGATACATGGCGATCCGCTGATACCAGCACAAATCGCACGGGGCGAAGTCGGCCACCTCCGAGTAATAGAGGCTCCCAGCCATGGAAACCGCCGCGACGAACGAACCCAGCCACAGAGCGGCCGGCGACACGAGTTCAATGGCGGAGTCTCGGAAACGGGCCACAGCCGGCGACCAGCGCGCCGCAAGCATTACCACAAGCACACCTATCACACCGGCCATCGCGGCGAGCGTGAGAAGGGCGAAGAACTTGGAAACGGTTTCGATACTCATTCCGGTCATTCTTCCACAGCCCCGGGCCCGGGATGACATCCGACCTCTGCAGGTCAGTTAGCCTGAGATCGATGCGAGCGGTCGTCAAAACTTCATCCGGTCCTGGACTTGACATGATCGATATGCCGATGCCGGAACTCGGACCGGATGAGGTTCTCCTTCAGGTAAAGGCCACGTCCATCTGCGGCACCGACCTGCACATTCGCAACTGGGACCCCTGGGCTCAAACACACGTTGTTCCCCCCATCGTCGTCGGACACGAGATGTGCGGAGTCGTTGTCGACAAGGGCCCGAAGGCGGACGGGCCGGAGATCGGGCAACTCGTTTCAGTCGAATCGCACGTCGTGTGCAATCGCTGTGCGTTCTGCCGCACAGGCAAGGGCCATCTCTGCGAGAACACGAAGATCCTCGGAGTCGGCAGGGACGGTGTCTACGCCGAGTTCGTTGCGGTTCCCGCGGTGAACGCCTGGCCGGATCCGCCCGACATGCCCTATTCAATCGCTTCGCTTCAGGAGAACTTCGGTAACGCCGTGCACACCGCCTCGGTTCCGCTGGTGTCGGGCCGGAAGGTGCTGGTCACCGGTTGCGGGCCGGTGGGCGTGATGGCGGTTGCCGTTGCACGCGCACTTGGAGCGCGACTGATCATTGCTAGCGACGTGAGCGACTACCGGCTCGGAATGGCGAAGCAAATGGGTGCCGATATCACGGTCAATCCGAGCAAAGAGAATGTGATCGACACGATCATGGACGTAAGCGAAGGTGAGGGCATCGATGTCCTGCTCGAGATGTCGGGCGCGCCTTCGGCAATCAACGAGGGATTCTCTTCTCTCAAATCCGGCGGCGAGGCTGCGTTGCTCGGCCTGACCTCTGCGCCACTCGAGCTGAACCTGGACGACCACGTCATCTTCAAAGGCGCCAGCGTCTACGGCATAGTGGGACGCCGGCTTTGGATAGATTGGTATCAGATGAGGGGACTACTGCGATCGGGCGCAGTCGATCTATCGCCCGTCGTCACTCACCGGTTTGCCCTCGATGACTTCGATCGAGCTTTCGAGACTATGGCTTCCGGTGAGTGCGGCAAGGTCATCATGTTCCCGGACCCCGACGACGCCGACGGACCTCTGGAGTGACGGTGGACAAGGTCGAATACCTGCGTGAGCAACTCGTCGAGTTGGAAACGGCGGGACTCAAGAATCAGATCCGCCACATCGACGGACCACAGGGGGCGTGGATCGAAGTCGACGGCCGGAGAGTCCTGAACTTCTGCTCGAACAACTACCTCGGCCTGGCCGACGATGAGAGACTGATCGCCGCCGCCAAGGCAGCTCTCGACCGGTACGGCATCGGTCCGGGTGCTGTTCGCACCATCGCGGGCACGATGACCATCCACGACGAGCTCGAACGAAAGCTCGCCGACTTCAAAGGCGTTGAGGCCGCCATCTCCTTCCAGGCCGGGTTCGTCGCCAATGCAGGCGCCATACCGGCGCTGGTGGACGCAGGCGACGTAATCGTGACCGACGAGCTGAACCATGCATCGATAATCGACGGGGTGCGACTGGCCAAGGCGAGCAGGAAGATCTACAGACACGCGGATGTCGGCGATCTGGACGCCCAGCTCGCGGCAGCCAGGGCGGAGGGAGCGAGGAGAATCCTCGTCATCACCGACGGCGTGTTCTCGATGGACGGCGACGTTGCCCCTCTCGACGAAATCGTGGATACAGCCGATCACTATGAGGCGATGGTGATGGTCGACGACGCCCACGGCGAAGGCGTGCTCGGCCGCGGAGGCAGGGGCATCGTCGATCACTTCGGACTCGGCGGGCGGGTCGAAGTGGAGGTTGGAACGATGTCGAAGGCGTTCGGAGTCGTCGGAGGCTATGTCGCCGGGCCTCAACCGGTCGTCGACTGGCTCCGCCAGCGCGCTCGCCCGTTTCTCTTCTCATCGGCGGCTACTCCACCCGACGTCGCCGCCTGTATCGCGTCGGTGGAGATCCTCTCCGCATCGACGGAGCTGGTCGATCGCCTCTGGATGAATGCCCGTCGCTTTCGTGAGGGTATGCAGAGCCTGGGATTCGATACGGGTTTCACGCAGACGCCGATCACACCGGTGATGCTGGGCGATGAGAAGGTTGCCCGAGAGTTGTCACAGCGCCTATTCGAGGTTCACCGGGTGTTCGCACAGGCAATCGCCTATCCGACCGTGCCGATGGGAAAAGCCCGTATCCGGGTGATGATATCCGCAGCACATGACGGCGATGACCTGGATCACGGACTCGAAGCTTTCGCCGCGGCCGGCAGGGAGATGGGGATAATCGAATAACGCGTAACGCGACTCGCCGGCGGGGGATCGAAAGGCCACTGAAGCAAGGAAGTGCAGAATGAGCGACGGTAAAGGATTCAGCGAAGCCCTCGACTACCACTCACGGGGCCGGCCGGGCAAGATCGAAGTCCGCCCGACGAAACCAACGGCCACTCAAGCCGACCTGAGCCTCGCCTATACCCCGGGCGTAGCGGAGCCCTGCCTGGCGATCCATGAGGACCCGGCCAACGCGTTCGAGTACACGAACAAAGGCAACCTGGTGGCCGTCGTCAGCAACGGGTCGGCCGTACTGGGTCTCGGGAACATCGGCCCGCTGGCCGGCAAGCCGGTGATGGAAGGCAAGGGCGTCCTGTTCAAGCGATTCGCCGACATCGACGTGTTCGACCTGGAGATCGCGGCCGAGGATCCCGACGACATCGTGCGATTCTGCGAGATGCTCGAACCGACGGTCGGAGGTATCAACCTCGAAGACATCAAGGCCCCCGAGTGCTTCTACATCGAAGAGACCCTGCGTGAGCGCCTCGACATCCCGGTGTTCCATGATGACCAGCACGGCACGGCGATCATCGCCGGAGCCGGGTTCCTCAACGCCCTCGACATCACCGGACGCTCGATCGAGGAGACCACGGTCGTTTTCAACGGGGCCGGCGCGGCCGGAATCGCCTGTGCTCGATTCTTCAAGGAACTCGGCGTCAAACACGAGAACATACTCCTGTGCGACTCGCGGGGGGTCGTATACCAGGGCCGCGACGAGAAACCCACCAAAGAGAAGGCCGAGTTCGCCCAGGTCACCGACAAGCGGACCTTGGCGGATGCCCTGGCAGGTGCAGACACCTTCGTCGGAGTGTCGGTCGCAGATGCCGTGACACAAGACATGGTGCGGTCGATGGCCGACCAGCCGATCATCTTCGCCCTGGCCAACCCGAACCCGGAAATCACCTACGACGCGGCCAGGGAAGCACGGCCGGATGCCATCGTCGCGACCGGACGAAGCGACTTCCCGAATCAGGTCAACAACGTGCTCGGATTCCCGTTCATCTTTCGCGGGGCGCTCGACGTACGCGCCTCGGGGGTATCGGAGAAGATGAAGGTCGCCGCCGCGCATGCCTTGGCCGACCTGGCCAGAGAACCGGTGAGCGAGGTCGTCCTCAAGGCGTACAGCCTCGATCACCTCACGTTCGGTCCGGACTACATCATTCCCAAACCGTTCGACCCGCGCGTTCTCTGGTATGTGGCGCCGGCGGTGGCTGCAACTGCCTGTGAGGAAGGACTCGCCAAGGCGCCGTGCGAAGACATGGAACAGTACGCCGAGGAGTTGCGTTCCAAGTTCCAATCCACCTACGGCCTGATGCAAACGATCACGGTCAAGGCGAAAGAACGCGCGATGCGAGTCGTCTACCCCCAGGGTGCCGACCCTCGCATCATTCGGGCGGCCCGCCGGGTCGCCGATGACGGCATAGCCACACCCACGATCCTGGGGAACCTGGTTGCCATCGAGAAAACCGCCGCCGAGTTGGAGATTCCGCTCGAAGGGATCGACTTGCTCGACCCGCGCAGCGCGGATGAGCACCGCGCCCGTTACGCGCAGCGCCTCTTCGAAACACGACAACGGAAGGGCATGGCGCTGGACGACGCTACCAAAGCGATCTTCGAGCCCAACCTCTTCGCGGCGATGATGCTCAAGATGGACGATTCCGACGCGATGCTCGGGGGTCTGACTACCTACTACGCGGACACGCTCCGCCCGGCGCTCCAGGTGCTGCCGCTGGAACACGGCCGCAGCATCGTCAGCGCGCTCTACATCGTCATGATCAAAGGCAGGCCGTACTTCTTCGCGGATTGCGCCGTGAACATCCACCCGACGGCCGAGCAACTCGCCGAGATCGCTTTGTCGGCGGCCGCCACCGCCCTCCACGATTTCGATGTTTCGCCCCGGGTTGCGATGGTCAGCTACTCGAACTTCGGTAGTGCGGGCGGAGAGGAGCCCGAACGAGTCCGGAAGGCGGTGCGCATCTGCAACGAGAAAGCACCGGACCTGCCGCTCGACGGCGAGATGCATGCGGACACTGCGGTCAGGGCAGACCTCCTGGCGCGCAGGCACCCGTTCAACAAGCTCGGTGGCCCGGCCAACGTGCTCGTCTTCCCGGATCTGGCCGCCGCCAACGCCGCGTATCAACTGCTCCACCATCTTGCCGATGCCCAGGTGATCGGACCCATCCTCACCGGCGTCTCGAAATCGGTGCACGTGGTACAACGCGATGCCGAGGTGGGCGACATCGTCAACCTCACCGCAATCGCGGTGCTCGATGCTCAGCGCAAGAGCCGCAACTCTGCTTTGGCCGCGGAGATAGAAAGGAGTTTCTGAGCGGCAACCGGTCTCACACAACCGGCCGCGGCCGGTCAGACCGGCGACCCGGCAGTACGACGAGGCCCCCACGTTGGTGGGGGCCTCGTTCTGGCAGCCCCGACGGGATTCGAACCCGCGTTACCGGCTTGAAAGGCCAGCGTCCTAGGCCGCTGGACGACGGGGCCGGGTGTGCGGCTAGATCTTAGGCGAAGAAGCGCGGCTCGAAATCGGGGTGGACGGCTCTTCCCCCGGAAAGACGGGAGCCGGAGCCGCGAGCGACATCGGAGCCTCTCCAGTTTCCGCAATCGGTCGAGCCCTGCGCCTACATCTCCGGTTCTTCCCCCAGGAGACTCAATGCACGCGAGAGGCGGCGCAGCGTGCTCCCCCTGCCCAGTGCCGCCATAGACTCAAACAGCGGGGGCGACACTTGCGACCCGGTGACGGCCACCCGCAGAGGCTGCCAGCCCTTGCGAGGATTGAGTTCGGTCTCTTCCAGAACTGCACGCAAGGCCGCCTCGATAGCCGCAACCGTCCAATCTCCGAGGTCCGTCAAGTGCCGGATCGCAGCCGACAGCGCCAATGCGGATGTCTCACCGCTCATCACCTTTGACCACGACTGCTCATCGAAGTCGACATCATCGACGAACAGGAACCGGCTCATCTCCCCTACCTCGGTGATGAGCCTAACTCGTTCCTGGAGGAGCGGCGACATCTCGCGAAACAGCGACCATTCGCTCTCGCTGGGCGGGTGTCCGAGCTCGGCTTCGACCAGCGGCCTGGCTCGCTGCGCGAAATCCTCGGCCGGAATGGCGCGGATGTACTCGCCGTTCATCCATTGCAGCTTGTCGACATCGAAGACCGCCGGATTCTTGGACACTCCGTCGAGATCGAACCGCTCGACCGCCTGGCTCACGGAAAAGATCGTGGTCTCGGAGTCGTACGACCACCCGAGGAGGCTCAGGTAGTTGAACATCGCCTCGGGCAGGTAACCGCCGGCACGATAAGCCTTGAGAGACGTGTCACCATGACGTTTCGACAGTTTCTTCCCGTCCGGTCCGAAAAGCAGCGGCAGATGTGCATACGTAGCCGGATCGGCGCCCATCGCCCGGGTCAGGAGAATGTGTTTCGGGGTCGAAGAGAGGAGGTCTTCTCCCCTGATCACATGGCTGATCTCGTAGTCGACATCATCGACGACGGACGCGAGGTGGTAGGTCGGAGTGCCGTTCGACCGAAGGATCACGAAGTCATCGACGACCCCCGCCTCGAAACGCATTTCGTCGCGCACCAGGTCCAGGAACTGGATCGGTGCGTTCTGTGGAACCGAGAAGCGAACAACACCTGAGGTGGCTTCGGATTCGGGACGACGAATGTAGACGTTGGGGTGTTTGCCTTCTTTCTGCGCCTTGTTGCGGAGTTCGTCGAGGAGTTCGGGCGGACGGTCGTCGTAGTAGGCGTGGCCGGCACCGATCAAGTCATCGACTACTGCGCGATACCGATCGAACCGATCCGACTGGCGGTAGCTGCCGTGCGGTCCTCCAGCGTCAACACCTTCGTCCCAATCGAGGCCCAGCCACCGCAATCCGGTCTTGATGTCGTCCTCGTATTGCTGCTCGCTCCTATCGACGTCTGTGTCATCGATTCGCAGCAAGAACTTGCCGTTGTGATGGCGAGCGAACAGCCAGTTGAACAGGGCCGAACGGACGTTGCCGACGTGCAGGAACCCCGTCGGCGAGGGAGCAATCCGAACTCGGACGGTCATGCTCTCACCACCGGATTGGTGAGCACCCCGATCGACTCGACTTCGACCTCAACCACATCTCCATCGACGATCGGTCCCACCCCCGACGGCGTCCCGGTGAGAATCACATCACCCGGCAGCAGCGTCATGACCCTCGATACATACTCGATCAGCTCCGCGACCCCGAAAACCATGTCGGTCGTCGGCCCGGATTGCCTGATTTCACCGTTGACGCGACAGATGACTTCGGCACCCTCGAGCGGATCGAATTCGGTCTCGATGGCCGGCCCGAGCGGGCAGAACGTGTCGTAACCCTTGCCCCTGGTCCATTGGCCGTCCGCACGCTGGATGTCACGCGCCGTCACGTCGTTGGCCGCCGTGTACCCGAGAATGACGGAGGCGGCATCCTCGGCAGCTATGTTCCGCGCCACGCTGCCGATGACCACGGCCACTTCTGCCTCGTGATGGACTTCCTTCGAGTCCGGCGGGATGACGATCGGCGCTCCGGGGCCGATGACAGATGTCGCAGGTTTCAGAAAGAGAATCGGTGCATCGGGGATGCCGGATCCCATTTCGGCGGCGTGGTCGGCATAGTTCCTGCCGACCGCAACCACCTTCGTCGGAAAGACCGGCGCGAGGAGTTGAACCGAGTCGAAGGGCGCAACGACCTCCGTCGACTCCCACTCGAACAGCGGAGAACCCCTGTACAAACGGATGCCTTCGGGTTCGACTGCCCCGTAGACGATGCCCTCGTCGTTTCGCACACGTACGATTCTCATGGGTAGTACTCGTCTCTCTCGTACCTGGAGAGCTTGGCAGCGTGCCCCGGGTCCATGTATTTCATCGTGTCCGCGAAGTGCTCCGCCATCACCGGCAAGAACAGCGCCTTCGCTTCTACATAGCGTTTGCCTTGTTCGTCCTCACCGACCGCCTCTGCCCACATCTTGCGGCCCTCCTGATCCGACAACCAGGCTTGCCCGCGCAACGTGACGCCGAGGGGGATCGGCCTGAGGAAATTAGTCTCCAGCCTGGCCGTCACGGCCGGCCGCTGATGCGCCATCATGACAAATCCCATCAGATCGTCAAAGAAAGCGGAGACCGCACCGCCGTGAACCAGACCCGGTCCTCCCTGAAATCGGGGAGCGAACCGGATCTCGGCCTCTACGCGATCATCGACGAACCGGGGGCGCAAGCCGAGCCCTTCGCGGTTGTCGGGGCCGCAACCGAAGCACCAGGGAAGATGCATGGTCGGAACTTGCAGGAGCGCCTCGCGATCGGGCACGGGGAGCACGGTCCCCGTGATGTAACGATACGGTTCCATCAGGCGGCTTGTTCGACTATTCCACGGCGTATCTCGTCGAGGGACCGATGCAAGAACTCCCGGTCGATATCGTCGAGGACCGACCGGCCCGGCACGACTTCATGAGGAACCTTGCCGAGCCAGGTCGACCGCCGACGGGCCAGAAGCTCCTGTGTTTCGGCGGGCATTCCTTCGGTACGCAATCCGAGAACGATCAGCGCGGCCTCAACGTCATCCGGAACGGGACCGCGCCCGAACACCGAAGCGCGGACGGAGGCGATCGTGGCTACCACGCTGTTCAGCGCGTTCGACGAACGATCGAAATCAGCCTGCTCGACGAGTTTGACCACCCACCCCGTATCGGGGCTGGGATTGCCGAAAACGCCTCCGGTCGGCATGTCGTCCGGCGAGGTGATCTCTCCGGGCCGGTTCGGTCTCCATCCGCGGGCGGCACCGGGTTCGGGCGAGGGCCGGGGAGAACGGTCGGCGTCGAGTTCGATATTGGGCTGTTGACCCATTTGTGGTCTCCTAGACGAAATCAAGCCAGTTCAGGTACGCGTCGAGTTTGCCGGTAACCGCCTGCCGGAACAAGTCCTGGGCGCGCAGAGTGATCGGGCCCGGGTGCCCGTTCCCGACTTGTCGATGGTCGACCGACCGGATGGGAGTCACCTCTGCGGCGGTCCCGGTCAAGAACATCTCGTCTGCGTAGTAGAGGTCGCTACGCGATAGCGAGGCTTCCTTGACTTCGATGCCGTCATCTGAAAGAAGTCGCATAATCGAACGCCTGGTGATCCCGTCCAGAATCCCTGCCGTCACAGGCGGAGTCAGGACGGCGCCGTCGCGAACCAGGAACAGGTTCTCACCGCTGCCCTCGGCAACGAGTCCGTCGGTGTTCAACATGATCGCCTCGTCGAAACCGGCGCGCAGAGCTTCGAGCTTCGCCTGCACCGAGTTCAAGTATCCGCCCGTTCCCTTGGCGTTTGCGATCAGCGTGGACTCGGAGAAGCGCCTCCAGGAGGAAACACCCACGGTGATACCGTTCTTGACCCCTTCGTCGCCGAGGTACGCACCCCACTGCCAGGCGGCGATGACCGTAACCGTGGAACAGGTCCTCGGATCCAGGCTCAGCGAACCCGTTCCGAGCGACACCAGCGGCCTTATGTATGCCGAGGGAAGAGCGTTGACCCCCACCAACTCCCTTGTCGCCTCGACCAGTTGTCCAACCGACCATTGGAGTGGAATGCCGTAGGCGCCCGCCGACCGATGAAGCCGTTCCATGTGCTCGGTCAGGCGGAACACACCGGGGCCGCCGGCCGTCTCGTAGGCGCGGATCCCTTCAAACACCCCGGTGCCGTAGTGGAGTCCGTGACTGAGCGCATGCACTTGCGCGTCATCCCAAGCCACCATCTCCCCGTCCATCCATATGAACCGCGATTTCTCCATCGGCCTATCTTCGCAGGTCTATCCGGCGGAGGTCAGTTTGCGCCCGTGCCAGTCGAGGATCGCATCGAATCTCTCCTGCCGGTGTTTCGGCTTGCCGGAGCGGGACAACTCGTGGCCCTCACCGGGGAAGCGAAGGAACTCGGTTTCGACTTCCTGGCGTTTCAGGATCATGAAAAGCTGCTCCGCCTGCTCGATCGGACAGCGGAAGTCGTTCTCGGAGTGGAGGATGAGTGTCGGAGTCTGGATCTGGTCTGCAACCGCCAGCGGGCTCTTCTGCCAGAGAATGTCGGGATCCTCGACGAGATCGACTCCCGCGTAGGACTTCGGGAACGTGGCACCGATATCGGACGTCCCTGCGAACGATGTGAACGAGAGCAGCGCTCGCTCCACCACTGCGGAGGCGTAACGATGGTCCCTGGCGATCAACCAGGCGGTGAGAAACCCGCCGTAGGAACCCCCCATCACACCGATCCGCTCCGGGTCGAGGCGCGGGTACCTGCGGAGGGCCTCCTCGATCGTGCTGGTGACGTCCTCCACATCGACAACCCCCCACCCGTCTCCCACAACGGCCCTGACATGATCGAGGCCGCGACCCGTGGATCCTCGTGGGTTGCAGGCAACAACCGCGTACCCGGCGCCTGCATACACCTGAAACTCGTCGAAGAAACCCCATCCGTACTGGCTGGCGGGACCGCCGTGGATGTTCAGGAGCACCGGGACGCGCTCCTCCCCCGGCGGCACGTAGGCCCATGCATCTACTTCGATACCACCGGAGACGACCTGGAAGTGCTCGGGGTCGACCATCGGCACCAGCGCACGGAACTCGGCGTTCAGGTCGGTCAGGCAACGCTCCTCGCCGTCTTCCCAGAGATAGACCTCACCCGGATCGGTTGGGCTGCTGATGATCATGGCGAGGCGCCGACCGGAGCCGTCGACGGTCAAGCCCTTGACCGCTCGGTCGCCGTCGACGAGATGGTCGACCGCCCCATTTTCATGGACTCTGACGACACCGACACGCCCGGCGTCCTCGATTACCGAGAAGAACGAGGTGCCGTGCCATTGAGGGCCGCGCGGGGCCACGCCGAGAGTCATCGAGTAGACGTTACGGTCGAGGTGACCGGTCAGATCCACGGGTTCGGAATCGAATCTCCAGACGGAGATCAAGTGCGGCCAGCTGCCGGGAACCGGATCACCGACTGCATGGAGCCTTCCGTCCGGCCTGAAGGTCGGAAAGGCCCAAGAACCTCGATCGGCGATTCTCCTCAGCTCTCCGGTCTTGACATCGACCTCGAACAGGTCGGAGCCGTCCTCGAACGCTCGGCGCGGAGATCTATCGGTGTAGAAGGCGACGGCAGAGCCATCGGGCCGCCAGGCAATGAACCGTTCATCATGCTCGCCCTCGGTCAAACAGCGTGGCCCGGTGTCTCCATCGGCACCGACCAACCAGACGTGCCGTCTGCGATCGTGTGTCCAACCCATGTTGTCGAATCGAAACGGCACATCGGTCAGCCGGCGAGGCTTGCGGGCGCGCTCTTCGTCGCTCAGATCTGCCCACTCACCGACATACGTGACCCCGACTACCGCAAGTGCGGAACCATCGGGGGACCACTCCAACTCCTCACATCCCAGAGGAATTTCGGTGAGTGTCCTGCCCTCGCCGCCCCCGGCCGGCATGACTGCCGCCTGTGGTCGCTGTTCAGCGGTCTCTCCGCCGCGCAGAAACGCCAGGTACTCACCGTCGGGAGACCAGCGCGGATTGGAATCGGAGGGACCGTGCGTGAACGGTCGGGCCGATTCTCCATCCCAGATCCAGATCGATCGGTTGTAGCGATCCTGCTCGAAAGAGGGGCGGGACACCACGAACGCAACCCGAGTGCCGTCCGGACTGATTTGCGGGTCCGAAGGAACGGCGAGCCGGGCGAGATCAGAAGCCTGCATGATGTCCTTTCGAGTTTCTGCATCCGGGAATCTAGTGGCAGGCGGGGGCGGAGCCGATCTGTGTAGTCCGGCGCTGCCGGTCTGCAGCTTTGCCCGGCCGCAGCCGGACCGATTGATTGCACTTGGCGGGGCGATGCGCGCACACGGTCCCAGGCCGCCGACTGATGGCGATTAGCCTCCCGCCCATGCCACGACTAATCGCCTCATGGTTCGGATCCGGTCTGCTATTGCGGGCAATGCGTGGTTCCGACACAGGATCCGGCACCGTCGGCGCCGCATTGGCGCTGGTGATGTCCGTCGGTCTCGGTCTGATGGGATGGTGGGTCCAGGCGCTGGCTGCGGTCACCGTGGCGGCAGTGTCGGTCTGGGCTGCCGGCCATTTCACCGAAGAGGGCGATCCGGCCTGGGTGGTCGTGGACGAAGCCGCAGGCATGTTCCTTGCCACCATCGGGCTGATCGGTTGGTCCGCGGCCGTCGCCTTCGTCGTCTTTCGCATCGCCGACATCTTCAAGCAAACCCCCGGCGTCGGTGTAGCGGAGCGATTCCACGGCGGCTGGGGGGTCACGGCGGACGACCTGGTCGCCGGCCTCTACGGGCTGGCTGCGGGATGGGCCTTCCAGATACTCGCGTAGCAAGTGGAACGACCGGCGGCTACATGCGTCGCTAGATGGGGAGTTCCACCTGCTGCGCCTCTTCGACACCTTCGAGCGCTCTGAGCCCAGCCATCTGCTCTTCATCGAGTGCCTTGTCGAGGCTGAGGCCCATCATCGCCGCGCTACCCGTCTCGGGTGACTGGCCGACTGCCATGTTGGCGATGTTTACGTGAATGTCGCCCAGATAGGTACCGACCCGTCCGATCACGCCCGGCACGTCCGAGTTGCGGATCAGCAACATGTGGCGAGACATCAGCAGCTCGACGTCGTGTCCGAAGATCGATACCAGGTGCGGACCTTTTCGCCCCATCGTCCCCGCGATCGACACCGCCCGGCCGGCAACGACACCTGAGAGGCGCAGCAACGAAACGAACTCATCGGATTCCGTCGATGCCTCTTCCTCCACTGCCAGGCCGCTCTCGGCAGCCAGGGATTCGACGTTCACGAACGAGACGGGTGCCGAGCTGATGACGTTGAACGCACCTTTCAGCGCCGACATCCGCAACGGCCTGATCGGGAACCCTGCGATCCGGCCCTCGGTTCGCACCACCAGGCGGTCGGGAAGACCGTGGGCAACCCGACAGAAGATCGCCCCCAGGTACTCGGCGACACCGAGAAACTCGCGGGTCTCGTCCGCCACGTTCCGACCGAGATCCACGTTGACGGCGGAGAGGACGAGTTCGCCCCGCAAGGCGGCGCCTACCGCATCCGCCACATCTACCCCTGCTTTGTCCTGCGCTTCGACCGTCGACGCCCCCAGATGGGGAGTCAGGACGATCTCGGGGACGTCCCGCAAAGGGCTGTCGGCCAGAGGTTCCCGGTGGAACACGTCCAGACCGGCGCCCGCCACCTTGCCGGACAGCACGGCGTCCACCAGGGCCTGCTCGTCGACGATGCCACCGCGCGAGGTGTTGATGATTCGCACACCGTCTTTCATCTTGGCGATGCTCTCGCTCCCGATCAGCCCGAGGGTCTGCTTGTTCAGCGGAAGATGGACGGTGATGAAGTCGGCCTCCGCCAACAAATCGTCCAGGTGCCCGGCGACTTCGACGCCGAGCCGGCGACCGCGTTCCGACGAAACATACGGATCGAAGGCGATGATGCGCATACCGAACGACAGTGCCCGTTGGGCAACAAGCGACCCGATCCGGCCGAGACCGACCACACCGAGTATCTTGCCGTGCAGTTCGATGCCCTGGTACTTCTCCCGATCCCAGCGGCCCGCCCGCATGCTGGCATCTGCCGGCGCCACGTTGCGAGCCTGGGCGAGCAGCAGTGCCATCGTGTGCTCTGCGGCGCTGATTATGTTGGCCTGAGGAGCGTTCACCACCAGGATTCCGGCGGCCGTCGCAGCTCGCAGATCGATGTTGTCGACCCCCACCCCGGCTCGGCCCACCACACGGAGGATCGGAGCAGCTCGAATCAACTCGGCATCGACATTCGTTTCCGACCTGACTATCAAACCGTTGGCGTCTGCCACGCTCTCCAGCAAGTCGGCCCGGGAAACCCCGGCCGCCACGTGCACGTCACAGTGCTCACCGAGAGCATCGATTCCGGTCTGCGAGATGGTCTCGGCAATCACAACTTTGGGCCGCATGGGCTCCACCTCCTGCACGGACATTCTTGCCCCGCAGTGCGACGCATACCAAACCCGCCGATCGAGGCCGGCACGACGTAGAGTGATAGAGGTAGATAGGAGGTCGAAGATGGTCTGGGCACCGAATGTGATCGTAGCCGCGGTCGATGGTTCGGACCGCAGCATCGAAGCCACCCGCCTGGCAGCAGAAATCGCCAGACGCAACGGATCCAAGCTGCACATCATCACAGTGGTGCGCCCACCTGAGGGCTGGTGGGGCATCGGTGGAGCGCCACCGCCCGCCAGAGCATTGTCGGAATCGTTGGTCGAAGCACAGAAAGAGGTTCTCGACCGCACCATCGCCGAAGTCGACCTCCAGGGTATCGACTACCAGGTGAGCGAGGAACTGGGCGATCCGGCCGGAGCAATCGTGCACTTCTGCGACGAGGTGGACGCCGACCTGCTCGTCATCGGCCGGCGCGGCGCCGGGTTGATAGAGCGCTTCGTCATGGGATCCGTTGCCGACCGACTCGTCCATTACTCCAACTGTCCTGTGGTAGTGGTCCCCTAGGTGACGTTCGAGTTCGATCGCGATACGGCGGTGACGTCGCTGGGCGACGGCGCCTGGTCGGCCGTTATTTCGCCCGGGTGGAACATTGGAACCATCCCCAACGGCGGCTATCTCTCTGCGCTCGCTCTGGCGGCGGTCGGCCGGGAGCTGCCTCATCCCGATCCGCTGACGGTCACGAGCCATTACCTCGGGCGCGTCGGTTCGGGAGCGCCGGCCACCGTCGAGGTAGAAGTCCTGAGGCGCGGCCGGACCCTGTCGACCGCCTCCGCACGATTGCTCCAGGATGGTCGCGAGAGACTCAGAATGCTGGCCACTTTCGGAGACCTCGATGCTTCGGAGGGACCCACCTTCGTGACCGCGGCACCTCCTCCCATGCCGCCTCCGGACGCCTGCGTTCGAAACGAAGACGGCCCGGCAGCACTCGAGCTTCACAACCGCCTGGACGCCCGGCTCGAGCCGAGCGTTGCCGGCGGAGCAGTCGGCGAACCCGTGGGGCGTCCCGAGATCGGAGGATGGATTCGTTTCGCAGATGGACGCCCGCCCGACCTCCTTTCGCTTGCCCTGTTCGCCGATGCCTTCCCCCCTACTGTTCTCAACCTCGATCGGTATGGCTGGGTCCCTACAATCGAACTAACGATCCACTTTCGTGCGAAGCCGGCACCTGGTTGGCTGCGTGCATGGTTCGTCTCCCGCTTCCTGGTCGAGAGTCATGTCGAGGAAGACGGCGAAATCTGGGATTCAGAGGGAAACCTGGTCGCGTTGAGCCGACAACTGGCGCGCATACTCCCGAGGAGCTGAGCCGGCCGCCGCCCGCGCGCTATTAGTGTGCCGGCGTGCCTCGGGAAATCATCATTGCCGGAATCGTCGGGAGCCTGCGGGAGGACAGCAAGACTCGAGTTGCAGTAATGGCCGCTCTGGAGGGAGCTGCGGAGTCGGGGGCGGAAACCCGGCTCGTGGACCTGCGTGAATACGATCTCCCGTTCTGCAACGAAGACGACACGAACTCTCCGCCCGATGTTGTCCGCCTCCGCGCGGATGTGGGAACGGCACATGGGCTGATCATCGGCACCCCCGAATATCACGGCGGATACAGCGGCCTCTTGAAGAACGCCATCGACCTGATGGGATTCGACGAGTTCGAAGGCAAGATCGTCGGACTGGTCGGTGTGTCGGGCGGCTCGACGGGAGCGTCCCATGCCCTCCAGGGTCTGCGTGCGATCGGCCGGGCACTTCACGCGTGGGTGATCCCCCAGCAGGCCGCCGTTCCGGATGCTTCGACCGCCCTCGCCGCCGATTCTCCGACCCGTACTCGCCACCTCGAACGCCTTCGTGATATTGGAGTTCAGGTCGCCCGCTTCGCAGCTCTGCACAATTCCCCAGAAGCAGCCGCGTTCCTTCGTGCCTGGGAGGAAGCACCCAGCAACCCCGGCGCCGGGACTTGAGCCCGTCCGTTCTCGCCCAGGGATCGACGTCGGTTGCCGGGCGATTGGGGGAGGCTCGATCAACCGGCGGGCTCGTAGACGACACGATCGAAGAGCTCGAGGTTCACCCGTCTGATTGCTTCCCGGCCGTCCGGCCCGAGTAGCCAGTCGAGAAACAGCTCGCCCGCCGCCCGTACCGGCGAGGTCGCCACCACGATGAGGTGATACGGATTCTGCGGGAGGTCGCTGACCTCGACCGGTTCGAGGGAGAGGGAACCCGAGGCTGCCAGGAACGTCCCCAACTCGCTCAGCGTGTACGCCTTCCGCTGGTCGGCGACCTGCAGAGTCAGGCCCATCCCCTGCCCGGTTTCGAGATACCAAGGTTGTCCGTCCGGCTCGATACCGGCCGCCGCCCACAGAAGGCGCTCCACCTCGTAGGTTCCGCTTCCATCGGCGCGACTCACGAACGGAGACCCACTTGCGGCCAGAGCACCGAGCACGTCCGAGGCGGCTCCGAAAGGAGCCTCACCCGGCGGGCCGACCAACACGAACGTACTGGACAGAACCAGCTCGTAGCGAGCCGCCAGACCATCTTCGACGAACTCCGCTTCCAGTTCCGGGGCATGGACGATCATCACATCAGCGGCGCCGCGCCTCCCCAGTTCGAGGACCTGGGCGGTAGCCTCCCCGACAACACTCAGGTCGATGTCGGGATGCTGGGTTTCGAAGATTCTTGCGGCTGCATCGAGCAGGCCGCTGTCGACCAGAGTGGTCCCGGCGGCGACTATCACGCGCTCATCCCCGCCGCCGGAACAGGCCGCCAGCACCAGGAACAGGGCCGCCAGAAACCGCTTCATCTCAGATTGACTCTCACTGCGGTCGCTTTCACCGTCAAAGTGACGTCGGCCCCGGGCCCGAGCTGAAGCACCTCTTGTGAACCGGGCGTGACCAGAGCGACGACCCGGCTGCCTGCGTCGATGACAACCTCCACCAACCTGCCGAGATCACGGAACTCGGTCACCGTGCCGATCCACCGGTTGCGTGCACTGCCCGCCGCTCCGTCACGGCCCCGGAACAGGGTCACAGCTTCCGCCCCGAACACGGCCCGCGCGGTTCGTCCCGGCTCAACGTCGCCGACCCCCCAGATGGTCATTTCCCCTGCTCGCAGTGAGGCCAACGGGCCGTCGGTGTCTACGGCCTCGCCGTCGATGACGTTGCCGATGCCGACGGCTGCGGCGACCTCGTCGCCGGCCGGAAGCGAGAACACCTCGCCCACCGGTCCCTCCTGCAGCACTCGCCCGCCGACCAGCACCGCCATCCGATTGCCGAGGAAGGCTGCTTCCTGTCGATCGTGGGTGATGATCACCGCCCCCCTGTCGCCGATCTCGCCGATTATCAGAGCGGCAACTTCAAATCGGTCTCGCTCGTCCTGCGCCGACAGGGGCTCGTCGAGCAACACCCAGGGCCGGCGTCTCGCCAGGACCCTGGCAATGGTCAGGCGCTGCGCTTCGCCACCGCTCAGCGAGGAAGCTTCGAACCCAAGAAGGTCGCCCACGCCGATCCGATCGGCCAAATGGCGAGCCCGCACTGCCTCTTCGGCCGTCAGGCCCAAACCCATGTTGAACCCGGCACTTCCCCGAAACAGATACGGATGCTGCGGCAGGTAGGTCGAGTCGAGGGCGGGACCTCCGGGGAGTGTCCCGGCCATGAGCCGGAGCAGCGTCGACTTCCCCGAACCATTGGGTCCAAAGACGACCAATCGATCGCCCTGCCGCACCTCGAGGCCCTCGACTGACACAACGGAGCCGTCCGCCGGATAACGGAGGTCCAGCTTCTCATGCACGGCGCGCCTCCCTGATCTGCATCCAGGTGAGGAATCCGTTGACGACGGCCGCCAGCAGGATCAATACCGCGGCGAGAGCCAGTGCTTCTCCGAAGTTGGCCTGGCGGGTCTCCTGGACGATCGCAGTCGTGAGAACTCGCGTCTCTCCGACAATATTGCCACCGACGACCAGCACTGCCCCCACCTCGGAAGAGACACGGCCGAAGGCGGCGGCCACGGCAGCCAGAACGCCGGGCCAGACCTCCACGAGGACGACGCGCCCGCGCTGCCACCCGGGCAGGGACAGCGCAGCCAGTTGCTCGGAAGCCGACGGCGGGAGTCCCTTTATCGCACCGGCGGTAACGCCCGCCGCGATGGGAATTGCCAGCAGCGTCTGCGCGGCCACCATCGCAGTGGGGGTGAACAGCAGATCGAGTCCGCCCAGGGGTCCGGTATCCCAGATCACCAAGAGCAGTGCCAGGCCGGCCACAACCGGCGGCATGCCCATGCCGATATTCACCGCGATCAACCACGCGGTTCGAACCCGGGTCCGACCCAAACCGATCCACGCGCCGAGCGGGACACCGATGGTCACACCCATCGCCGTCGCGAGCAGCGACACGATCAGGGTCAGCCCGATTACTCGCCGGAGTTCGACTCCGAAACCGGCAAGCGAGCTCAGCGCGTCGCCGACGACCTCAAAGAGGAAGTCCATACGATCCGATCAAGACTGGAAATAGAAGTACCAGGCAGCGACGCCGACGATCCCGGCATAGAGCGCCAGCTTGAAGAGCTTCTTGAAGATCCACCACCCGACGAGAGCAGCCGCCGCGATGCCGATGTACAGCGAGAGGTTTTCCATGCGGGGAGGTTAGCGCCACCCGGGCCGAGAGCGCGAGAAGCAAGCAGGAGACATCAGGCAGCAGCAGCCGAGGCCCCATGGGGCTCCACCCGGGAGCCACTCGACCAATGCCCGACTCGGCTCACCGCCTACGGCCCGGTGCCCATCGCCTGTCGGCACCCTACATGAGCGCGGCAGGGGTGAGCCGGGGGACGATCAGGTCTGCCTCGCCCAACTGGTCGGGGGCGTACCCGCCCCGCAACACCGCTACCACCCTCATTCCGGCGGCCTTTCCGGCGGATATCCCGGCGGGAGCGTCCTCCACCGCCACGCATTCGCCGGGCTCAACACCGAGTCCGGCCGCGGCAGCCAGATAGATGTCGGGCGCCGGTTTGCCGTTCACCACCTCATCACCGGCGACTACAACGTCGAAGAAGCGGTCCAATCCGGTCGACCGCAACGACAGATCGAGTCGCTCCCTCGGACTGCTCGATGCCACCGCGATCGAGCGACCCTGCGCGTGGAGGACCTCCAGCGTGTCTGCGGCATCCTCGAATGCCTCCAGGTACTGCTCGAACAGCGTGCGCACACGATCGGCCAGAAGCGGCCAGAACTCCTCATAGGGAGGCAGGTCGCCCCGCCCGGAGAAGTGGCGGAAGGCGTCCTGTTCGGTCCGGCCCGAAAGGAAAGCAACCTCTTCATCGAGTATCTCTATGCCGTGCGGGGCGAGCGCCTCCCGCCAGGCCGACCAGGCGAGCTCCTCGGAATCCACCAGCACGCCGTCACAGTCGAAGATGATCGGGCGGCTCATCGGGCCGCCCGCTCTCGCAGGATCTCGTTGACGACCTTCGGGTCGGCTTTACCCCCGGTGGCGCGCATGACTTGCCCCACCAGGAACCCGAACGGCTTCATGTCGCCTCCACGCAGCTTCTCCAGAGCATCCGGATTCGACGCCAGCACGCCGTCGACCGCAGACTCGATGGCACCGGTGTCCGACATCTGGATGAGGTCTCTGTCGGCCGCCACTTCCTCCGGCGATCCATCGCCCTCGAGCACACCGGCCAGTACCTCCTTGGCGGCTGATGACGACAGCCTTCCCTCGGTCAACATTCCCGTCATCTGCACCAGGTGAGCGGCGGTCAGGGCAGTCCGGTCGATCGTTGTCTCCTGTTTGCGCAGGTAGGCGGTCGTTTCACCGGTCAACCAGTTGGCAACCTGTTTCGGATCGGCACCGTTGTGGACGGCTTCCTCGAAGAGGGCTCCCAATCCCATCTCCCCCGACACCAGCACGGACGCCGCGTGCGAGTCCAGCCCGGACTCGATGTACCTGGCGATACGCTGATGGGGCAGCTCGGGCAGTGTGGCGCGTATCTGCTCGCGCCTCTCCTCCGAGATGACGATTGGAACCAGGTCGGGCTCGGCGAAGTAGCGGTAGTCCGAGGAAACTTCCTTCGAACGCATACTCTGAGTGACCCCGGCCGCTTCATCCCAGTGGCGTGTCTCCTGGGGAACTTCCCGACCGGATTCGAGTACTTCGGTCTGGCGATCGATCTCATAGGCCAGAGCCCGTTCGAGCGATCGGAAAGAGTTCATGTTCTTCACCTCGACCTTCGCTCCCAGCTCCTCTTCGCCGGCCGGTTTGATCGAAACGTTGGCGTCGAACCTCATGGAGCCTTCCTCGAGCTTCGCATCGGAGACGCCGAGGCTCTCCACCAGAGAACGCAGCTGCTGGGCATAGGCGCGAGCTTGTGCAGGGCTGTGGATATCGGGTTCGCTGACGATCTCGACCAACGGCACCCCTGCTCGATTGAAGTCGAGCAAAGTCGCCTCGGCGGAGTGAATGCGGCCCCCTCCACCCACGTGGATGCTCTTGCCGGTGTCCTCTTCCTGGTGCACGCGGTTGATCGCCACCCGGGCCGTCTCACCGTCCAGATCGACGTCGAGATACCCTGCGGTGCAAACCGGGAGGTCGTACTGCGAGATCTGGTAGTTCTTCGGCAGATCCGCGTAGAAGTAGTTCTTCCGATGGAAGATGCTCTCCGGCGCAATCGTGCAGTTCAGTGCGAGGCCGATCCGCACGATCCACTCGATTGCCTGCTCGTTCGGGACCGGCAGCGCTCCCGGCAAAGCCAGGCAAACCGGGCAGATGTTCGTGTTGGGGGCTGCGCCGAAATCGGCACGACACCCGCAGAACATCTTCGAGTCGGTCTTCAGTTCGACATGGACCTCGATCCCGATCACCGGTTCCCAACTCATGCCCATGCCTCCAGCATCGGGGGGCGATGTTCGAAGCCGGCCAACTGCTCCACGGTGTGAGCAACACGGAACATGACGGCCTCGCCCAGGGCCGGCGCCATGATCTGGAATCCGATCGGCAAGCCGTCCCCGTCCCGACCGACCGGCACCGAGATCGCAGGATCGCCGGCCAAGTTGGATGGGATCGTACAGACATCGGACAAGTACATCGAGAGCGGGTCCTGGGTCTTGGAACCGATCTCAAAAGCCGTGGTGGGGGTGGTCGGCGACACCAGAGCATCGACCCGGCGGTAGGCGGACTCGAAGTCACGGATGACCAGAGTTCGGACCTTCTGCGCCTGGCCGTAGAAGGCGTCGTAGTAGCCGGCCGACAACGCGTAGGTGCCGAGCAGAATCCGGCGTATGACCTCCTGACCGAACCCGTCGGCCCTGGTTGCCGTCATCATCTCTTCGACCGTTGCGCCGTCGTGGCGCGACCCGTATCGGACACCGTCGAACCGGGCGAGGTTGGCCGAGCACTCGGCCGGGGCGATGAGGTAGTAGGCACTCAGCGAAGTCTCCATCGACGGCAGCGAGACCTCGACTATCTCGGCACCAGCCTCACTCAACAGATCGACGGTACGGCGGAAGGCAGCCTCCACATCCGCGTCGAAACCCTCACCGCTCAACTCGCGCACGACGCCGATTCGCAGCCCTCCCACACCACCGTCGAGTCCCGTCCGAAAGTCCGGCAGGTCACCCCGATAGGAAGTCGCATCCAGCGGATCGTGGCCGGCCAACGACTCGAGCGCGGTCACAGAATCCTCCACCGTCCTGGTGAAAGGACCGATCTGATCGAGTGATGAGGCAAAGGCGATCAGCCCGTACCGGCTCACCAGGCCGTAAGTTGGCTTCATTCCGACCACACCGCACAGGGCCGCCGGTTGCCGGATCGAGCCGCCTGTGTCGGATCCCAGTCCGACGATCGCAGACCCGGCCGCCACCGCGATTGCCGAACCCCCCGACGATCCTCCGGGAACCCGATCGGTGTGCCAGGGGTTGCGGCTCGAACCGAACGCGGAGTTCTCGGTGGATGAGCCCATCGCGAACTCGTCCATGTTGGTCTTGCCGACGATCACCGCGTTCTGTTCCTTGAGCCTCGCCACGGCTGTGGCATCGTAGGGCGGGACGTAGCCTGCGAGAATTTGTGACGCAGCGGTCGTCTCGATGCCCCGGGTCACCATGTTGTCTTTGACGGCTACCGGAATGCCCTGCAGAGGCCCGGCATCGCGACCCGCCGCGAACTCTGCGTCGGCGGCGTCGGCCGCCCGGCGGGCACCATCGTGATCCAGCGTCAGAAAGGCATGGAGTTCGGCCTCGGTCTTCGCTGCTCTGTCCAGTGCGGCATCGGTCAACTCGCGGGCCGAGACCGACCCGTCGCGAAGGGCCGTCCGGGCCCCTGAGAGCGTGTATTCGCTCATTGCGTCTCCAGGTGGGGCGGAACCCGGAAGTAGCCGTCCTCGTGCTCCGGGGCCTGCTCGAGGACCTCGGTCCGGTCCAGGGACGGCCGGACTTCGTCCCTCCGAAAGGCGTTCACCATCGACAGGGGATGCGCGGTCGGCTTGACACCTTGGGTATCGATTTCCTGAACGCGCGCGGCATGATCGAGGATCACGGCAAGCTGGGCCTGGTAGTGGGACAACTCTTCGTCGCTCAACCCGAGTCGGGCAAGCCGCGCAACATGGGCTATGTCAATATCGATGGGCATCCACTGAGTGTAGGGGCGTTGCCGGCACGGTCGTAGGCTCCGGGTCACCCGGCTAGCTTTGGCTACGAGAGAGGAGCGAGACCGTGCAGCTCATATTCGCAGTTCACTGCCACCAGCCGTTCGGACAGCTGGAAACCGTTCTCGATCAAGCTATCGATCGTGCCTACCTGCCCTTCCTCGACGTCCTTCAACGCCACCCGGGCATCTCGGTCAACGTGCACTATTCGGGAACGCTTCTCGAACAACTCGAGACAAGTGGACCCCGTTTGCTCGAGGTTCTCACCGGGTCGGGTGAGCAAATCGAATGGATGGGCGGAGCGATGTATGAACCGATCCTTCCGGCGATTCCTCCGCGTGATCGGATCGAACACCTGAAACGGATGCGCAGTGCAATCAACGAGCGCTTCTCCCAAGATCCAGTCACAGCCTGGGTTCCCGAGCGGGTCTGGGAGCCGTCCCTGGTCGAGACCTTCGCTGAATCCGGCTACGACGCGATACCGCTCGACGACGTCCACTTCGAACGAGCAGGCCTCGAGCACCTCGACCGCAACTATCTGGTCCACTACCTCGACCGGCTCATAACCGCATATCCGATCTCCGTCGATCTTCGGTACGCCGCCCCCCGGGAAGATCCCGAGACACTGGTTGAGAGCCTGCGTCACCTTCATGAGGCAAACCCCGACGCGGTCGCGGTGCTGGTCGACGACGGCGAGAAGTACGGGCTGTGGCCGGGCGGCAGTCAACGGGCGTACGGCCCGGACGGCTGGCTCGATCGATTCTTCACCGCCGCGGAAGCCGCCGACTGGGTCGATCTGACCACTTTCGAACGGCACCTGGCCGACCACCCGGCGACCGAGCGAACTTCGCTGCCTCCCGGTTCCTATCAGGAGATGACCGACTGGTCCGACGGGCGCTGGGAGCACTTCCTGGATCGGTACCCGGAAGCCGACGTCCTCTACCGCAAGATGTTGAACGCATCCAAGCGGGCAAGCCGCGACAAAGCACCAGCCGAGGCGCTCACAGAGGTGCTGCGCGGACAGGGCAACGACTCCTACTGGCACGGAGTGTTCGGGGGGCTGTACCTGCCACACCTGCGTGCCGAGACACACCGACGGTTGCTTGCCTCCAGGATGGCAGTCGACGAGGCGAAGAGGTCGGGTCGATCGTGGGCGAAACTCGAAGTTCTCGACTGGGACGCCGACGGACGCGACGAAATCCACGTCGAGCTGCCCGACCAGTCGTGGGTGCTCGACCTCGACGACGGCGCACTCGCCTACTACGACGACAAGCCCTCGATGTGGATGGTCCCGGACGTAGTGGCGGCCCGTGCCGTGGGTTACGACACCGATCAAAGTCCGGTCAGGACTCATCGGTGGATGACGACCAGGACACTCCCCCTCGATGCCTCACCCGGTTCCCTGGCGTCGATGGATCCCGACCAGCTCTCCCAGTACCCCCTCGAAACAGGAGAGTTCGAAAAGGGCAAAGGCTGGGTCAGTGTCGGTTCGACTTCCCACCACGGACGGGTCCGCCGGTTGCTGCGCGCAGAGAACCGCTCGTTCGACATCACCTATGAGATCGACGACCTCCCGGAGTGTCGATTCGGCCCTGAGTTCCCGATCGCCGTGTGGCGAGAAGCAGGATCCCTGCGGGTCGACGGCGGTGCTTGGCAGGCTATCGACAAGCCGAAGGCCGTTTCGGGCCATCGATTCAGATTCCGCCACGAGCACAGGATGAGGGAGATCCTGATCGCTCTCCGCCAGCCCGGTGAGTTGTTCGTCCTCCCCCTCACGACCACTATTCGCAACGAAACAGGAGAAGAAGACTTGCAACAGGGAATACTGTTGTGGCCCCATTGGATACGTCCGAGGTCGGGGCTCTATCGACTGACGGTCGAGGTTCTCGATGTGGCTCAAGAGCCGCCGGTCGAACCACCAACCGCCCTCGAGGCCGGTCTGGAATGAGAATCCTGCTCGCCGCGTCCGAATTCTCGCCGCTGGTCCGGACCGGTGGTCTTGGTGAAGCAGTCGCCGGCATTGCCGGAGCTCTGGCCGCAGCCGGGCACGATGTGTCTGTGGCGCTCCCCCGTTATCGCCACCTGACGGCCCTCGGGGTCGAAGGCGAACCGGCCGGTCCGGCCCGTGCAACCTACCGGCACGAGGCCGGCGGTATCGAAGTGATCCTCGTAGATGATCCTTCTGCTTTCGACCGCGCCGGCATCTATGGCGACTCCCACGGCGAAGGTTACGAAGACCAGTGGCTGCGCTTCGGCGGTTTCTCGGCTGCGGTGCGAGCCATCTCCCACGATTACGACCTGGTCCACCTGCACGATGCCCACGCCGGCCCGGCAGCCCTCGACAACCCGACTCCAACGGTATTCACCATTCACAACTCGGCCTACGGCATCTTCGGCCCTCTGGTGGAGACCGCAGCCGTGGTTGGAGTCGATGTCCGCCACACGGCGCCCGGGGCCGATCTGGAGTGGTGGGGCCAGGCCAACTTCTTGAAGGCCGGAATCGCCGCCTCCGACCGGGTAACGACGGTGAGCCCTTCCTTCGCCAGGCAGCTGACAGAGGACGCCTCCATCTCCGGAGGCCTCGACGGAGTCCTCCGCTCGCTCCCCCATCCGGTGGCCGGGATCGTCAACGGTCTCAATCCGGACGAGTGGAACCCCCGAACCGACACCGCCGTGACAGCCCCGTTCACGCCAAACCGGCCGTACCCGCGCAAAGCCACTCGCCAGGCCCTCCTGGCCGAAGCAGGGCTGGCCGACGGAATCGTGTTCGGCAATGTGGGCCGCATGGCAGAGCAGAAGGGCCTTCACCTGCTCGACCCGGCAATCGACCTGCTGGTCGGTGAGGGTCTGCGCCTCGTGCTGGTGGGAGACGGCGAATTGAACCCGATGGTCGACGGCTGGGTAGAACGTCATCCTCATGCGATCTGGCACGCCCCTTACGAGGAACGACTGTCCAGAGTTGTCTCGGCCGGGGCGGATTTCTACTTGATGCCTTCGCGTTTCGAACCGTGCGGGATCGGCCAGATATACGCGATGCGCTACGGAGCGCCGCCGGTTGTGCGCCTCACAGGAGGCTTGAACGACACCGTCATCGACCTCGACGAGAGCCCGGCCGACGCCACAGGATTCGGGTTCCGCGATTTCAGGCACGAGGAGCTGATCAAGACGGTTCGCAGGGCAATGCGGATCTTCAGGCAGTCGAGAGGCGAATACCGGAGACTGCAGCGCAACGGCATGCTGACCGACTTCTCCTGGGGAGCGGCGGCGCAGCACTACCTGGTCGCCTACGAACAGGCGATGCTCTACCGTCGGGAACGATCGAGCGGCGGATGACGTATTTCAGGTCATGAGGAAGGTCGCGTTCTACATAGCCATCGTCGTCGCCGCGAGCGCTTGCTCAACCGGTGGAACGACGACCACGGTTCGGTCCACCACCACCGATACTCGACCACCGTCACAGACGACGACCACAACCCCGCAGACCACATCGACAACGCCCGCGGTTCGATTGGATGTGTCCTTGATAGTTTCGCGCCTCGGAGGAGTGACCCTGCTCGATGACGGACCGACGCGGGACCTTCCCGGCGACGCCGACTATGCGATTGCGGTCGCTTTCGACGACCTCTCCGGGGGCCTCGTCTACCAGTACCAGACCACTCCCGAGCAGTTCCCACCGCACAGCGTGCTCCGCATCGCCGCCGGTGGTTCGACACCCGAGGTGGTTCTCTTCGCGGATCCGGGCCGGGAGATCCGACTGCTGGACGTCGAAGAGGTCGACGGCCGAACGACTCTGCTGTTCCTCGAAGGAGCAGAGGGAACGGAGTCTGACACGCTCCTCATAGCCGATATCGCCGGTGGCGCCCCGAAGCCGATCGTGCACACCGATGCGAGCGCCGCTCCGGGTGCCGCCGGGGTGAACCCGACGGTCATTCTGGGAGGCTCGCTATCCGGCAACTCCGCGGCGGTCGTGTGGGGGTACGGAGATCTCGAGACGCAGTGCAGCTACGTCGAGGTCGTGAGCTTCGAGGGTGCCACGGTCTTCGGACCGATCCCCGACCTGTGCGGAGAACGGGATCTGACTCATGCGGCGCTCTCGGCGGACGGATCGCAGCTGGCCTATGCCGGCGACGGCGCGGTCGGGATCGTCGATGTCACCTCCGGGGAGATCCTCGGTGAGTGGCAGACGGCATCGGTCGCCGGACTCGACTTCGATGGAACGACCGCGCTGGTGACCGGAGTCGGCGAGTACTCGGCGATATCGCCTTCCGATCCCTCGGCGGCACCTCGGCCGCTGCCGCCGAACGCCACGCATGTGATAGCCGGCAGAGGCCCGATCGACATCGCCGACGGGACCTTTCTCGGCGGCGTGCGGACACTGTCGGCCAACTGCTCGGCGGCAGGAATGCCGAGGATTCCGGAACGTCAGGGAGGCCTGCCGGAAGTCGTAGCCGCGCGGCGGGATGGCATCGTGGCAGCCGCCGCCTCTTGCGACGTCGACTCCCTGACGGCGCTAGGCGGAGACACGGTGGCGTTCAGTTTCGGTGGAGATCCGGACGCAGGGCGTTTCTGGAGGTGGAGCGAACAGGAGGGATACGGTCCGCTCGCCCGCATAGTCGATGTGCTCGCGCTTCCGTTCGTCATCCAAGATTCGCCGGGAGGCCGGATCTACACGTGGCCGTCTGCGTTTCAGGAGTTTCCGACCGAAGACGACTGGCAAGCCCTCTCCGGCGTCTTCAACGAGGAGGACATCGATCTGTTCAAGGAGTACGGGGCATACATCGGGATGCGCGTTGGTATCACGGAAGACGGGACGTGGCTGTTCGCGATAGAAGGCGACTGATCCGGAGGTTCTAAGTTCCAGTTCCTAGGTTCTGAGTCAGGAATCTCTTCAGGTTCTCGAACGCAACGGTCAGGTTGGCGATCGGGACGTGCTCGCTCACCTGGTGGGCTTGGGCGACGATTCCCGGACCGTAGTTGACTGCCGGCACGCCGTACTCGGCAAGGCGCGCAACGTCCGTCCAGCCCTGTTTGGCGGCCCGTTCGGCTCTGGTGACCTCAATGAGCCGGTCCAGGTAGCGATTGTCTTCCGGTACCGGCGCGGCCGGCGCACGATCGACTATCTCGACTTCGTCCGCGGCCAGGGCGAGCAGTCGCAGACGGCCCACCGCCTCTTCGACGCTGAACACGGGCGGGAATCGATAGTTGAGATTGAGGGAGAAGGACGGGGGGAGGATGTTGTTGGCGATTCCGCCCGACGCTTTCGTCACCGAGAAGACCTCCCGGTATTCGAGACCGTCGATATCGAACAACTCCGGCGGGCGGCCGTGGAGTTCCGCCAGCCAGGCCCCCGCCTTGGTTATGGCATTCTCACCGAGCCAGGGTCGTGCGCTGTGAGCGGACTTGCCGATGAACCTCACCGTGGCGTTGATCGCTCCATTGCACCCGATTTCGATTCGCAGATCGGTTGGCTCCATCACGACGCCGAACTCGGCGCCTCTCAGCCACGGAATCGCCTGGAGCACCTGTTCGAGATGGTTTCCGACGGCCGGGCCTTCCTCGCCGTCGTAGAACACCCCGACAACGTCGAAGGGACCGTTCGTGACCTCCGGGTCCTCCAACAGGTGGACCATCACCGCCAAGCCCGACTTCATGTCGGACGTCCCGAGACCGTAGAGCATCCCGTCCCGCACAAAAGCGGGAGGTTGGCCCTGCGCAGGGACAGTGTCGATGTGGCCGACGAGGAGCACCAAGGGTTTTCCGGTCGAACGTCCGATGACGACGCTGTTGCCCAGCCGAACGACCGAGTCTCCGTCGTAGCGAGCCGAGAGACGATCGACGATGGAAGAGCAGATGGCTGCTTCGTTGCCGAGTTCCGACGGTGTGTCCACCAGCCACACCAGCGTTTCGAGGATGCTCATACCGTCAACCCGAAGGTGCGCAGAGCTTCGTTCAGCGAGGTCCGATCGTCCGTTGCCTCGGACCGATGACCGATGATGTAGGCGCACTGAAGATCGACGACCCCGGCCGGGAACTCCTTTGGCCGCGTGCCGGGCACCACCACCGATCGAGCGGGCACCCGCCCTTTGTAGGTCACGGGCTCGCGGCCGGTCACATCGATGATCGGAATCGTCGCCGTGATCGTTGTATTGGCGCCGAGAACGGCACCCTCTTCGATGATGGCTCCCTCGGTGACGATGCATCGACTGCCTATGAAGGCCCCGTCTTCGACGATCACCGGTCGGGCGTTGGGTGGTTCCAGGACGCCACCTATGCCGACACCGCCGGAGAGATGCACGTCTCTGCCGATTTGGGCGCATGAGCCGACCGTTGCCCACGTGTCGACCATCGTCCCGGCTCCCACCCGGGCGCCGATGTTCACGTACCCGGGCATCACGACTACGCCGGGCTCGCAGAATGCTCCGTAGCGGACGGTCCCGGGTGGAACCACACGCACCCCGAAAGCCGCCAGGTTCTTCTTGGTCGGGATCTTGTCGTGATACTCGAAGGGCCCCGCCTCCATGGTCGTCAGTTCCCGGATCCGGAAATACAACAGGATGGCTTCCTTGACCCACTCGTGAACGATCCATTCACCGTCGGTCTTCTCGGCCACGCGCAACTCCCCGCGATCGAGTGCTCCGATCGTCCGCTCGATTGCCTGGCGCGCCTCGGCGAGGCGGTCGAGATCGGCGTATACGGCTTCTATCAGTTCCCGGTCAGACACGTTGTCAGCACCTCCACCGCGTGTTCGGACTCCTCGAGCGTAGGAACCAGCGCCAGCCGGATGAAACCTTCACCTCCAGCGCCGAATGCGCGCCCGGGCGAGACGAGCACCCCTCCCCGGAGCAGTCGTTCCGCGACGGCCACGTCGTCACCGACACTCACCCAAAGATACAAACCGGCGCGCGACGCCACCACCTCGTGACCGAGCTGCTCGAACGCGGCCCGCAGGACGGCCCGTTTGCGGGCGAAGATCCCCCGCCGTTCGGCCACATGATCGTCGTCGGCCCAGGCTGCGATCGCCGCGCCCTGTACGAACTCGGGGGAAGCGGTCCCGGTAGACGTACGCAGAGCCCGCAGAGCTGCGATCGCAGTTGCATCTCCCACGATCGCGGCCGACCGGTAGCCGGTCATTCCCGATCGTTTGGAGAGGCTCAGATACGAGAGGACACCTTCAAGGCTGTCGTCTGCAACCTGCAGAACCGATGGTGGAAGGACGTCCTCGTAGACATCCACATAACACTCGTCTGCCATGAACCAGGTGTTCGTGCTGCGCGCTTTCTGATACATCGCCTCGATATCGGCGCGCGATGCCAGCGCGCCGGTGGGATTGTGGGGGTAGTTGGTCCAAACGATGGCGGCGCTATCCCACACCGGGTCGGGAATCTGATCAGGGCGCAGAACGAAATCGCCCGAGAGGGTCACGGCGTGGCCTCTGGCTCCGGCGAGGAGGGCCCCGCGCTCGTAGATCGGATAGCCCGGCGTTGCCCAGATCACCGCGTCGCCGGCCGACCGGTCGACGAAGGCGAGCGGAGTCGAGAAGATCGCTTCCTTGGAACCGGCCGTGGGCAGAACATTGCGATCCGGATCGACGCGGACCCCGAACCTGCGTTGCACGTAGTCGGCAACGGCCCGGCGCAGTTCGGGGAGTCCGCTGGTGGTCGGATACTGAGAAACGGCCGGTACGGAGCCCTTGAGAGCCTCGGGGATGAATCCGGGTGTCGGTTCGCGGGGATCCCCGACCGAGAAGTCGATGAGAGGGCGGCCTTCGGCTCGCATCGAGCGGGCCTTCTCCTGGAGCTCCGCGATGGGGTAGGAACCGAGACGATCGAGCACAGGATTCGTATGCATGCGGGCAACGGTAGTCGCCGTCGCCGCTTGCGTAGGTAGGCTCAGACCCGTGCAGAGGAACGGCGAATACCCGAGAGGCGGAGCGGACTTGCAGAGAAGGGGGCGGCGATGCCGGCCAACCTGACCCCCGCCTACAAATCGGCGGAATCCGCCTACAAGAAGGCACGTGACCCCAAGGAGCGGCTGGAGTTGCTTCGGGAGATGCTGCGCCTGATACCGAAGCACAAAGGGACCGACCATCTGCAGGCAGACATCAAATCAAAGATCAAAGAGGTCACAGAGTCGCTCACCGGACCGAAGAAAGGTGGCTCGAGAGGCGGACCCCCGACCTCGTTCAGACCGGAGGGCGCCGGACAGATAGCGCTGGTGGGACCCCCGAACACGGGCAAATCCACTCTGCATGCTCGTCTGACCGGATCGCAGACCGAGACCGGGCCGTACCCTTTCACCACGCAGTTCCCCCAGCCGGGAATGATGCCGCACCTCGACATCGCCTTCCAGCTGATTGACCTACCGCCGATATCCGACCAGCACCCCATATCCTGGATCGGCAATACCCTCCAATCGGCAAACGGGTGCCTGCTCGTGGTGGATCTGGGTCACCCCGAATGCGTGGAAGAGGTCCTCACGGTTCTCGAGATCCTCTCCGCCAAGAAGGTCGTACTGACCGAACGATGGCCGTCCGATGGAGGAACCGTCGGAGATCCGGACGATCCTTTCACCTTTCACCTGCCGACGCTCCTCATCGGCACGAAGGCGGATCGGAGCAGCGACCCGGAGGCCGACCTCGAGGTCTTCGAGGAACTGACCGGTTGCAGGTTTCCCTATCTGGCCATCTCAATAGAACGTGAGCAGGGACTAGACGCGATCGGATCCGCCCTCTTTGACCGGCTCGAGGTGGTGCGGGTGTATTCGAAAGCACCGGGCAAGCCGCCCGACATGGACAAACCGTTCACGCTCCGCAAAGGGCAGACGGTTGAGCAACTCGCCGAGCTGGTGCACCGGGACTTTGCGACGGGCCTCCAGTTTGCGCGTGTTTGGGGCGCCACCAGCTTCGACGGCCAGCACGTCGGACGCGATCACCTCCTCGTCGATGGTGACGTGATCGAACTCCACATGTAGCCGGTTGGCCGGGAAGCACCGTACAATCGCCCAACGTGGGACTTGATCGCCGGATTGTGGGTTTGCTGATTACGGCCGCGCTGGTCGTCGCGGCGCTGGCCATTTCGTACGGCAGGGTCGATCCGGATTCGGTCGAGACGAACGCGGATGGTGTGGTCGAGAACGTTGAACCGGCACCCGGCGACCTCGTACCCCGCCAGTCGATGATCGAGGTCGACCTTCGATCCGGTTATCGAGCCGAGTTGTGGGTTCTGGTCAACCCCTCGGCCGGCACATGGCAACGGATACCGGACTCCGAGCTGTCGTTCATCGAGGGAACCGGTGTATACACCTGGGCTCCAGGAGCCGGACGGATCGTGGAGGAGTGGACGTCGGGCGAACACACCCTCCGGATAGTCTGGGACACCGTCACCGGCTTGCCCGACGTCGGCGAGTATGAATGGACGTTCCGCACCTACTGACGAAGTTTCTCAGCAATACTGTGGCTCCACAGGCACAACAGCATTGCCGAGAAACTCCACGTACTTTTCTCAGCAATACTGATGTTGTGGGAGGACAACAGCATTGCTGAGAAACCAGATAGCCTCCAGGGCATGCGTGCTCCCGATTACTCCGGAGGAGGCCTGGTCAATCTGGCCGCCGAACTCGAGTTCCGGCTGCGCGGCGACAACCTAGCGCCGCGCCTCTATCCGGACCTCGCCGCCACCATTCCCGACGCGGCCACCTACGTGGTGACGCTATTCGACGGCCTCGGTGACCTCCAGCTTTCTCACCCGAACGCAGCCGAACTCCGTCGATACAGAAAGGCTGCGCTGGACGCCGCCTTCTCCACTCAGACGACCGTCAATCTGGCGACTCTGGCGACCGCTACTCCCCCATCGGTTCACGGACTGGTGGCCTATCTGCTTCGCATGTCTGACCGCGTCGTCAACACCATCTGGTGGTTCGACCTCGACGGCTCACCCGTGAACACCGATTTCACTGCGTTTCTGCCTGGCCCCAACCTGCCCGAGCGGCTGGCGGGTGACGGTATCGAGACCTTTGTGATCCAGCCGGACGGTTACCAGGGATCTCCGCTTTCCGAGGTTCTCTTTCGCACGGGAACGGCCCTCTCCTATCAGAACGACGAAGAGGCGATACCCCTGGCCCTCGAGGCAGCCTCCGAACCGGGACGCTTCGTGTTTCTCTACCTCCCCCATGTCGACGCGGCCGGACACGCCGAAGGCCAGGACTCCGACTCGTACTCGGCGATGATGAAACTGGTTGCTGCCGGCTGGGCCGAACTCGCTGCCGCACTTCCCGATCACGCCGTTGCGATCGGGACTGCCGATCACGGTCACGTCGACGTGCCGCCGGAGGGCAAGTTGCATCTCACTCCACCCGAAGGGGTCATTCTCCACGGCGACTCACGTTGTGTGTGGGTCGCCGGCGACCTGGAGACGGCCCGGCGCATGGCGGCCGACCTGCCGGTCAAGTGGGTCGATCGGACCGAGATGACCGGTTGGTGGGGTCCGGAGCCCGTCACCGGCCCGGCCGCCGCCCGGTTGCCGGGGGCGGCCATGCTGGCCGAACACGAGGTGGCCCTCCACTATCCCGGCAACGATGTCGAACTGGTCGGTTACCACGGCGGCATCACGCCGCAGGAACTACACGTCCCGCTGCTGGTCGCTCAACCCTGAGCGCGGGCCGCCGAGAACTCCTGGAAAGCGAACAGCAGAAAGATGATGGGAGCGAACAAATAGCCGCGGTCGTAGAACCACCAGGCTGCCGCGATCGCGACTATCAGCCCGATGAGTGCGGCATGGAAACGCCCGCGACCTGGCAAGACTTTCTCCAGGACCGAAGCCAGCATGTGCGACCCGTCCAGTCCGCCGATCGGCAGCCAGTTCAGCAGCCCCCAAACGACGCTGATCCAGATGAACGTCCCCAAGAAGAACGACGACCAGTGCTCCAGCAAGAGCGAATCCCCCAGATACACGGTGAAGGGAGACTCGACAACGAGGGCGGTTATCTCTCCGAACAATCCGGCCCTCACCAGCCCGAATACGCCCAGCGCGAAAGCAACCTCCAACCCTGATCCGGCGGCCGCCACCAGGAAACGCTTGGCGAGAGACCGATTCATCCACGGCGCGCTCCAGAAGGTCGTCCCGCCGATGCCGTGGATCATCACCTTGTCCACCGTTCCTCCGAGCAGCCTGGCCGTGAACGCATGCCCGAGTTCGTGAATCAGGACCGAGAGAAACGCAGCCGCCATCCACAGAGTGACTCCGATTCCACCGAACCCGGCGTCGAGCACGAAGAGGGCGAGAATCAGGAATGTTGCGTGGATATGAAGCGTGAAACCGAACAGACGGGTTTTCAACATGCGACCGGCAGCCTAGAGCCTCAGGCGTTGAAGGCTGCCGGACCCGCGGCGAGTAGACGCTCGAACGACTCCTCGTCGATGACCGGGATGCCCAGCTCGGCAGCTTTCGTCATCTTCGCACCCCCCGGTGATTCACCCGCAACGACCGCAGTGGTCTTATTCGACACCGAACCGGTCACCTTGCCACCTCGTTCCTCGACGGCAGCCTTCGATTCGTCCCTTGAATAGGCGGCGAGGGTCCCGGTGATGACGAGTGTGACACCGGCGAGGAGATCACCGACCTTCACGTCAGGTTCCTCATCGGCGAGCCGGACACGGCCATCACGGAGCTTCTCAATCAGCGGAGCGGTATCGGGCGCAACTGCCCAGGCACGAACCGAAGCTGCAATCGTCGGTCCGACACCGTCGATGCCGGCGATCTCCTCTTCCGATGCACTCAGAATCGCGTCGACACTCCGGAACTCGCGCGCCAGTGCGCGGGCGACCGTCCCTCCGACATGCCGGATTCCGAGCCCGATCAGCAGACGGTGAACCGGTCGGTTCCGCGCCTGATCGATTCCCTCCATCAGCTTCGAAACCGAGAGATCGCCCCAGCCCTCGCGACCGAGCAAAGCGGCCGGATCGAGGAAGAAGATGTCGGCGGGGTCCGTGATCAAACCTTCAGAGATCAAAAGGTCGATGGTCTTGTATCCCATTCCTTCGATATCCATTCCGCTGCGACCGACGAAGTGCGCCAGCCACTCACGCAAGCGGCTCGGGCACTCCAGGCCGCCCGTGCAGCGCGCCACCTTTTCGCCGTCAGGAAGCACGATGGGGTTGCCGCAGAATGGGCAATTGTCCGGCATGCGCCAGACGACCTCATCTCCCGTGCGGCTCGAGACCACCGGACCCACCACCTCCGGGATAACCTCGCCGGCGCGCCGGACGATGACCTTGTCGCCTATCCGGACGTCCTTGCGGTGGACCTCGTCCTCATTGTGGAGAGTTGCGTTGGTGACGGTCACCCCTCCAACGAACACGGGATCGAGAACTGCGTAGGGGGTCACCCGACCGGTCCGCCCGACGCCGATCTCGATGCCGAGCAGCGTCGTGATCTGCTCTTCAGGCGGGAACTTGTAGGCGATCGCCCAGCGGGGCGCTTTTGCCGTGAACCCGAGCGCCCGCTGCTCGGTCAACCGGTCCACCTTGATCACGACACCGTCTGTCTGGTAGTCGAGCTTGTGGCGGGCTTCGTCGATCCCGGCGATGTAGGTTTCCACGGCGCCGAGATCTTCGACGGCTGCCGAAGCCGGGTTCGTCCGCAGGCCTAGCGAGGCCAGATACTCCATCGTCTCCCAGTGGCGCTCGAACTCTGGCCCACCTTCGACGAAACCGAGCTGATAGACCCAGATCGAGAGGTCCCGCGAGGCCGTAACGGCCGGGTCCTTCTGTCGGACCGAGCCGGCCGCGGCGTTGCGCGGGTTGGCAAAGACCTTCTGACCTGCCTCGAGCTGCGCGGCGTTGAGCGCGTCGAACGCGCTGATCGGAAAGTAGATCTCACCGCGAGCTTCGAGAACCGCCGGTGCGTCACCAAACAGGCGCAGCGGCACAGCTTCGATGGCCCGCACGTTGGCGGTGATGTCCTCACCAGTGGTTCCGTCTCCCCGGGTGGCAGCACGCACGAGTGCTCCGTTCTCGTAGGTGAGGGACACGGCCAGGCCGTCGATCTTCAACTCGCAGACATATCCGGTCGGGGACATGCCGAGCTGCCGTTTCGACCGGTCGTCCCAGGCTTCCAGTTCTCCAGTCGACTCGACGTTGTCGAGCGAGAACATCGGCTCGCGGTGGGTTACCGGGGCAAAGAGGTCCGATGGAGAGGCTCCTACCCGCTGCGTAGGGGAATCCGGAGTGATCAGCTCGGGATGCTCCTCCTCGAGCGCGATGAGCGCGCGCAGCAGATCGTCGTACTCCGCATCGCTGATCTCGGGGGAATCGAGAACGTAGTACCGGTGGGCGTGATACCGGATCTGATCACGCAACTGCTCGATCTTCACATGGTCCATAGTTCGGCCAACTCCCCTGCAACTGAATGAACGGTACGGGCCACGATCTCTGCCTGCCCTTCGGTGAGCCCGGCCAGACCGCACGAAGGCGTATACAGAGCCTGCGAAGTCAGAGCCACCATGTCTGCTCCCCCCATGACCAGCGTCCCGATCGCCCGCTGGAGCCGTGAGACGAGATCACGCGGAGGCGAGCCCATGGCGGCCGGCGCCACGCCCCACATGATTCTCGTGCCGCTGCTCACGGCAGCTGCAATCGACTCGCGGTCCTCTTCGAACTGGGGGCCGAGCGCATCGATGTCCCACGAGATCCACGCCGGATTCAAGGAGGAGACCAGACTCCAATCGGTCGGACCGCAGCAATGGATTCCCGGGCGCACAGGCAGGTTGCTCATCACGTGCTCGAGCAGATCGCGCGCCGATTCAACCCCGATCGGGAAGGATCGTCCACCGAGGCCCGACAAGGCCGGCTCGTCCAGAATGAGGATGATCTCTGTGTTCGGGAGTCGGTTTCGAATGTCTTCGAGATGAGCAGCGATCCGCGCAGTGAGCTCGATCTTCAGACGTGCAAGCAGGTCGTCTCCGGCAGGATGCCCGGCGGCGAGCAAACCGATCGCCAAAGTAACTGGTCCGGTGGCTTGAGTCTTCACCGTTTCGGTGTCGGACGGCAGCATTCGGAGCAGCGTGCCGGCGCCGACAAGGGCTTCCGTCCGATCATCTGCTTCCGAGCCGTAGGCGAGCCCGAGCTCGGAATTCGCCGTGCCGCAGCCGCAGAGACCCGCACCCCACTGCGGAAGCATCCGCTCGGCCTGGCTCCGGTTGGGGAGTTGGGGCAGATAGGGAACGTCGGTCGTGCCGAGCACAAACAGGGCCGCCTCAAAGGGATCCACGTGCGGCAGGCTTCCGATCCCCGTGATCATGTCGCCACGATCGTCCCGCCACCGACCACCTCATCTCCACGGTAGAACACGGCGGCCTGCCCGGGGGCGATGGCTGCCTGCGGTTGCGCGAACTCGACGGTGGCACCGCCGGGAGTAGCCACCACCGTTCCGGCTACCGCCTGGGTCTTGTAGCGAACCTTGATGTCGAAGAGCCCGGCGGGCGGTGGCACACCGGCGACCCATCCGACGGATTCGACGGTGAAGCCTGCCGTCTCCAGATCCTCTTTGCGACCGAGCGTTATCGTGGCGGTCGACGGCTCGATATCGACCACGTAGCGCGGTTCGCCGAGCGCGACGCCCAGCCCCTTCCTCTGCCCGATCGTGAAGTCGATCACCCCGGCGTGGGTTCCGAGTTGCCGGCCGTCGGTATCCACGATCACGCCGGGCTGCACGGCTTCCACTGCCCGGCCCCGGAGGAAGTCGCGGTAGTTGCCGTCCCCTACGAAACAGATGTCCTGACTGTCGGGTTTGGCGGCCGTCCGCAAACCGAGTCGCTCCGCGAAGAGGCGCGTCTCGGCCTTGGTCTGTTCCCCGACCGGGAATCGCACCCGCTCGAGTTCCGCCTGTCCCAGCATGTAGAGAACGTAGGACTGGTCCTTGCCGGGATCGACTCCCTTCAGGAGATGCCAGCCTGATTCATCCTGACGGGTGCGGGCGTAGTGTCCGGTCACGAGTACGTCGCAGTCGAACTGAGCGGCTTGCTCGAGGAATCGAGAGAACTTCACTTCCCGGTTGCATTCGATACACGGATTCGGGGTGAGCCCGCTGAAGTAGTCACCGATGAAGCGGTCGACGACGCCGGACATGAACTCCTCTGTGTAGTCGAGCACGTAATACGGGATATCGAGCTGGGCTGCCACCCTCCTGGCATCCTCGCTGTCGCTCACGGTGCAGCACCCGGCGGTCGGCGCCTCCCCGTTGGGGCCGGCCCACAGCTTGAGGGTGGCTCCGATGACTTCGTGTCCCTGCTCGACCATCATGGCCGCCGCGACCGATGAGTCGACGCCGCCGCTCATGGCGACCATCACCCGCATCGTGGCGCTCCCTGATCGTTTTCGCGCGACATTGTGCACCTATGAGGGCCGAATGTCGCGCGAGAACGGTTGTTTGTGGTGGTCATCTGAGAGTCTCCACCGCATCGGCGACCAGCGCGGCGGCCGAATCACCGTCTTCCGGTCTGGTGGTCCAGCCGAAGGAGAACCGGAGGCATTCACGAGCCCGCCGATCGTCGAACCCCATGGCGGCCAGAACGTGTGAAATCGTCGCGGCACCAGATTGACAGGACGATCCGGTCGCCACGGCGAGCCCCCGTTGATCGAGTCGGACCAGAAGCGTCTCGTTGCGGACACCGGGGATCCTCAGGTGAGAGTGCTGGACAAGCCGGCCGTCGAGCGGTGCGTTGACCTCGAGCTCGGGGATCCTCCGCCGGAGCCCTTCTTCGAAGGACTGCCGGGCCGCCCCGACATCCGCATTGAACCGCGGGCGGTCAGCGGCAGTCAGTTCCATCGCAGTTGCCAGCCCGACCGCTCCCATGACGTTGTGCGTGCCGGACCGCCGGCCGAGTTCCTGGCCTCCTCCGTGCAGCACCGGTTTGAGTCCCACACCCGATCTGACATACAGCAGGCCGGCGCCTTTCGGACCTCCGAACTTGTGTGCTGCCAGCGAGAGCATGTCCACACCGAGATCATCGACTTTGAGTTCCTGTGAAATGAACGACTGAACGGCGTCTGTGTGAAGTAACACGGAGCTTCGTCTCGTCCGCACGGCCTCTGAGACTCTCCGGATCGGTTGAACTACACCGGTCTCGTTGTTCGCCGCCATCACCGAGACGATCGCCGTGTCCTCGTCGACGGCCGCCGCCACCTCCTCGGGGTCAACGACGCCCATGACATCGACGCCGACGATTCGAACCGGACAACCGAGCTCCGCCAGGAACGCTGCCGTCTCGAGAACGGCCTCGTGTTCGACGGCGGTCGTCACGATGCCGCCGCGCCCGCCACCGGCGAGTGCCGCCCCCTGGACGGCCAGATTGTCGGATTCCGTCCCGCCGCCGGTGAACACGATCTCCAGAGGCTGCGCCCCGAGCACGGCGGCGACGCGCTCACGTGCCTCCTCCAGGGCGTTCTTGGCCGACCTGGCCGCCGCGTGGCTCCCCGATGCGTTGCCGTAGATGGTTCCGGCATATGGCGACATCGCTTCCCAGACTTCGGGACGCATCGGCGTTGTGGCGGCATGATCGAGATAGAGCATTACCCAACGATTGTGCCACGAGTCGACCACTTCACGCCCGTCGATGCCGCGGCAAGAGAAGTGCGCCGCCTATCCACCCCGGTTGCCTAGCCTGTGGCCATGGCCGCCATCACAGTCTCGATCGATATCGCAGCAACCATCGACCAGGTGTGGAGGCACGCGTCGGACCTCGGCTCCCATGCCGAGTGGATGACCGATGCCGAGACGATCGAGTTTCGGACGGAGCAGCGATCGGGTGTCGGGACGCAGATGGAAGTCTTGACGCGAGTCGGACCGCTGCACACCACGGATCTCATGGAAGTGACCGAGTGGGTCGACCGGAGGACCATCGGCGTCAGACATGAAGGGCTGGTAACCGGCGAGGGCAAGTTCTCCCTCGAAGCCACCGCTACCGGCACCCGTTTCACCTGGTCGGAGCAGTTGTCGTTCCCCTGGTATCTAGGAGGAGCGATCGTCGGGCAGTTAGCGAGCCCCATCCTGAGATGGGTATGGCGGCGCAACCTCGAGAGCCTGCGCAACCGGATCGAGTCCTAGAGGTCGACGCTGAAGGTATCGCAAGCGTTCGGATCACCGGACTCGTAGCCGGTGGTGAACCAGCCGACCCGCTGATCGGAAGATCCGTGAGTCCAAGATTCCGGCGCTACACCGCCCTGAATTGCCTCCTGGATGCGATCGTCTCCGACTGAGGCCGCCGCGTCGAGCCCTTCCTCGATGTCCCCCGGCTGCAGGACACCGTCCCGCTGATAGATAGAGTTGGCCCACACCCCGGCGAGACAATCGGCTTGCAGTTCGATCCGAACCGAGAGGTCGTTGGCGTCGTCCGGATGCTGCTGCTGCATCTGCTGCACGTCGGAGGTGATCCCGAGCAAGTTCTGCACATGATGAGCAACCTCATGCGCAATCACATAGGCCTCGGCGAAGTCCCCTCCTCGAGCGCCGAACCTCGCCTGCAACTCTGCAAAGAAGTCCAAGTCGATATAGACCGTCTGGTCCGGAGGGCAGTAGTGCGGACCGACCTGCGCATCGGCTCCGCCACAAGCAGAACTGGTCGATCCACTGAAGAGTACGAGATCGGCAGGTACGTAGGCTGTGCCGGAACCGGCGAACAGGTCGTTCCACAAAGTCTCTGTCGAGCCCAGCACCGCTTCGACGAACTCACGCTCCTCAACGCTTTCAGGATCCGACGGGACCGTTCCCACCTCCTGTGGATCTGCGGCCGGCGCCTGCAGTCCCTCGAGCATCGGTGCGAGTTGACTCAGATCGGCTCCGCCTCCACACATGCCGAGGACGACGGCCAGAACCGCCACTATCCCTGCGCCGCCTCCGCCGATCGTCGTTCGACGCGACGGCATGCCACGCCGGTCTTGGACGTTCGGACTTCTTTCGAGCCTGCGCCAGCGCATCGCTCCGCCCTTTCCAGATCGTGAACGGGAAGAGCATAATCAGGTGACCGAGCGGTCGATCAGAACCACTACACTTCGCCGGTAGGTTCTCGACTCTATGTCGGAATCTGCAAGAGGTGACGGATGGCATCGGACCGAAGGCGATGGTTTGGGCTGGCAATGCTGAGCCTCGGCGTTGCGCTCATCATCATGGACGCAACGATCGTGAACGTGGCCATTCCGTCGATCATTCGCGACCTCGGCATTCAACTGGTCGACGCCGAGTGGATAACAACCATCTATTCACTCGTCTTTGCCGCTTTGCTGATCACCGTCGGCCGGATCGGCGACCAGTACGGGCGCAAACACCTCTTCCATGCCGGTCTGGCCATATTCATGCTGGCGTCGCTCCTCGCCGGGCGGGCCCCGAGCGGAATCGCCCTCGTCGGGGCACGCTCCCTGCAAGGAGTCGGCGCGGCGATGATCCTCCCCTCAACTCTGTCGATAGTGAACGCAACGTTCCGAGGACGCGACCGGGCGATCGCCTTCGGGGTGTGGGGCTCGGTCATCGGAGGAATGGCAGCCATCGGCCCGCTGGTCGGAGGCTGGTTGACGACCGATTTCTCGTGGCGCTGGGCGTTCTACATCAACATCCCGATCGGGATCTTCGTCCTGATCGGATCAACTCTCTGGATCAACGACAGCCGGGACGACACCGTCCAGCGTGGCTTCGATCCCGGGGGGATCGTCACCGTCTCGCTCGGGCTTCTCGGCCTGATATTCGGCCTCATCGAAGGGTCGCGCTACGGATGGTGGACGCCCACCAAACCCTTCTCGATCGGATCATGGAGCTGGCCCACCGAAAGCGTCTCCCCCGTCGTACCGGCGCTCGCAATCGCGCTGGTCGGGGTGGCTCTGTTCGTCTCCATAGAGAAGCGCCGCACGGCGGCCGGCAAAGCAGTCCTGTTCAAGCTCGAGCTGTTTCGATTGTCCAGCTTCTCGAACGGCAACGTGACCGCCGCCATCCTGAGCCTCGGCGAGCTCGGCTTGATCTTCATTCTCCCGCTGTTCCTCCAGGCGGTTCTCGGCTATACGGCTCTCCGTACCGGGGTGCTGTTCGCCGCCCTGGCCGCCGGAGCCTTCGTGGGTGGACCATCAGCGGCCGCCCTGGCCCACCGTTTCGGCCCAAGGAGGGTCGTGACGACGGGAATGGGCATCGAGGCGTTGTCCATCGCCACATTGGCGATCCTCATTTCTCCGACCGTGCGCGGATGGAGCCTTGCGCCGGTTCTGTTTATCTACGGGATCGGAGTCGGGCTGGCGACGGCGCAGCTGACGAGCGTGATCCTCGGTGAAGTCCCGCCAGCCGACTCCGGCCAGGCGTCTGGGATGCAGAGCACCTTCCGCCAGGTCGGATCGGCGCTGGGCATCGCTCTCATCGGGACACTTCTGGCGGTCAATCTGGGCACACTGACCGAAGACGAACTCGGCAGCGTCGCCTTCTTGCCGGAGATCGCTCGGTCCGGGATCGCCGACGCAGTGAGCGCCTCTGCGGGACAGCTGCTCCCTGCCTTGCGCGCAGGATCCTTCCCGGTCGTCGGTGACATGCCGCCAATGGAGTTCGAGGCCGGAACCCTGGACCCGGTCATCACGGCAATAGAGAACGCATTCGCACAGTCGGCGTCGCGCGCCGCGTTCACCGCCTCGCTATTCGTTCTGTTTGGATTCCTGTTGAGCTTCCGAATTCCCGAACTGGACTTCGACGCCGAAGATCGGGCGCTGCCCGAGAGCGATTCCGGCTAGAACGATCAGCGCCCCTGGAACTCTGCCTTCCGCTTCTCGATGAAGGCTGCGACGCCCTCTTTGGCGTCTTCCGTCCAGAAGCAATCCTCGAACGCCTGGGCCTCGACCTCCATCGCCTCGTCGATCGGCTTGCCCCAACCCTCGTTCATGGCTCTGCGCGCCGCGCCGAGGGCCACGGTGGGACCGCTCGCGTACTTCTCTGCCTCCGCCATGGTCGCCTGCAGCAGGTGGTCGACCGGGAACACCTTGTCTGCCAGACCGATGGCAAGCGCTTCCTCCGCACCGATGTGGCGCCCCGAGTAGTTGAGTTCCTTGGCCTTCTGGAATCCCACGATTCGGGGAAGTCGCTGAGTCCCACCGGCTCCCGGAATGATGCCGAGCTTGATCTCGGGCTGACCAACCGACGCATCCTCGGACAAGTACCGGAAGTCGGCGCCCATGGCCAGTTCGAGGCCACCGCCGAGCGCATAGCCGTGCACGGCCGCGAAAGTCGGCTTGGCGAGTCGCTCGAGGGCGCGAACGGCTCCGGCCAGCACGGTCGCAAGTCCGTCACGGTCCGACTCTCCGTCGTATGCCTTCTGGAAGCCCTTGATGTCGGCTCCTGCTGCGAAGTGCGGCTGGCCGGTCACAACCACCACTCGCACCGCTGGATCGGCCGCAAGTTGAAAGGCTTCCAGCAACTCGGTGGACAGTTGCGCGGACAGGGCGTTTACCGGAGGGCGGTTCAGCCGGACCAGCGCCAGGCCGTTCGTGACGGAATACTCGACCAACTCCACAACCAGACTCCTTGCTCGCTGGCTTCCCAGGCTACCGATCGAAAGGAGCCGTTTGACCGGTCAGGAGCCTTCGAGCCATTCCCGGGCGACGTGGGTCGTCTCGATTCGATCGTCTTCCTCCAGTTCGGCCCCGGTAGCCAGGTAGTCCGCCACGAGTCCATCGATCTTCGCCGCCACGCCTTGTGCCAAAGCCGTCAGTTTCTCGAGGAGACGGTTTCTCTCCGCCGCGTCGAGGTCCACGTCCCAGTCGGCCGCCCATCCGGTGCCGTCGACGGATCTCCACAGGGTCACGACCGGACCTTCCTCTGCATAGACGGTCACAGGAGATCCTCCCACCGGCGAATCCAGCGTGACGACCGCGTCGAGCTGCGCCCACAGCGAGTCGCGCTCATCCCAGTCGAGGTTGACCAGGAGACCGGCTTCGATCAGATCGTCTGGTGCGAGCTCATAGGGCAGGTGGTAATAGTGGCGGCGCAGTTGCACTGCTAGTTGGGCCAGCGCCGTACCGGTTTTCGCTTCAATGTCCACGATTGTTCTCCTCTGCAAGGTCGGCCACGATCCGGCGCGCCGCCGTCCATGGGTCGATCGCTCTGGACGTGATCTCCTCCAGGAGCGCCGTGAGCGTACGACGTCCTGCGGAAGCCTCCGCACGGGCGGTGAACTCGTCGATCATCGCCCGCCGGAACTCCAGTTCGAGCCGGTGCCGGCGGGTGACGGCCAGTTCGCCGGTGGACTCCAGGTGCCCCCTGTGCTCGAGGATCGCCCGCCAGGTCTCGTCGACCCCCTCGCCGGACGTGGCGACGCTCGGAATTACCGGCGGTTCCCAGGTTCGATCCCCACCAAGTTCGAGCATCTGCCTCAGGTCTCGCATGGTGTCGCTAACACCCGGCCGATCGGCTTTGTTGATCACGAAGACGTTTCCGATCTCGAGTAGGCCGGCCTTGTTCGCCTGGACGCTGTCCCCCCAACCGGGGTTGACGACGACGATCGTCGTATCGGCACTCTCGACGATCTCGACCTCTGCTTGCCCGACGCCGACCGTTTCGACGATCACAAAGGGGAACCCGGCGCCGTCGAGGACGCTGACGATGCGAGGGGTGGCGGCGGCCACCCCACCGAGATGGCCGCGACTGCCCATCGAGCGGATGTAGACGCCCGGGTCGCCGGCGTGATCCTGCATGCGGATACGGTCGCCGAGGATCGCTCCACCGGTGAAAGGACTGGACGGGTCGACCGCCAGCACGGCAACTTCGAGGCCTGAGGCCCGGATCAGAGTGATCAACCGGTCGGTCAGCGTGCTCTTTCCCGCACCGGGTGCACCTGTGAGGCCGATCACGTAGGCATTACCGCCCCGGGCAAACAAGGCTGCCAGCAGGTCGGGGGCAGATTGGTGACCGTCCTCGACCCGGGTGATCGTTCGCGCGAGTGCACGGCGGTCGCCGCCGAGGGCAGCCTCGATGAGTTCTTGGGGAGTGGTCCAAGCCATGAAGGCCAGGATATCGGTAGGGCGCCCGACTTCTAAGTCATGACCCGGCGGGACTTGTCACCGTTGCAATGACGAACCTAGAACCTAGAACCTAGAACCTAGGAAGCATTCACTATTTCGACGCCGGGTACGCGGTCGGTGAGGATGCGCTCGATTCCGGCTTTGAGGGTCATGGTCGAGAGAGGGCAGCCGCCGCACGCACCGACCATTTGCAGGTTGACCGTTCCGCCTTCGACTCCGAGCAGCACCAAATCCCCACCGTCTGCCTGCAGGGCGGGGCGGATGTACTCGAGGGTTGCCTCGAGAGTGGGCATGTCGATCACGGCCTCGGGGGACGGGGTCGGATCGCCGTGCTGCTGTTCAGTGTCTTCCATCATGTGCTTTCACCTCGGCCGGCACAGTGTAGAAACACCGCCGGACTATCAGGGCAACATCTGCAAAGTGGAGAACACGGAATCCCTCCCCTCAGCCGAGCGCGCCTCCATCATGACCCGATAGATCCCGGCCGGCGCTACTCGATTGCGCATGATTCCATCCCACACCGAGACCACCGTGCCGGCGTCGCGCACTCTCCACTCGGTCGTCCCGACCACTTCGGCTCCCCTGAAGACCACGACGCGCACCTCCGCCGGAGCCGACAACGTACCGGTGAAGGTGACCGCCCGGCCGGCGAACGCAGTCGAAGGCTCAAGCCCTGCAAGAGTCGGAGGCAGGCCGATTCCTTCGGGCGGGTTGGCGGCGATCCGGCGCCCGGCGGTTTCGAACAACCACGACCCGAGCACCTCCTCGGCCACGGGCCGGCCGTCTGCAATCACGGTGAACGGGCCGTCTGCCGAAATCACCAGATCGGCGGACCCCCACGCCAGTCCGACCACTATCTGATCCGGGAGAATCGACGAAACCTGCGGCTCGAGCCCTGTGTAGTAGTGAGAAAGGATCTCGTCGTAGGTGGCACCTGCCTCAGCCATGGCCCTTGCCCCGTACTGACTCATGCCTACCAGGTGGCCCCATCCATTCCCGCGAACAACCCATTCGAGGCCCAGCCATGTGGCGTCCGGCTCGAAGGAGGGAAAGACGATCTCGAAATCAACCGCGAAGGTCGGCGAGAGGATGGTCTGCGGGAAGTTGCGGCCGTCCGGGCGCGGGCCCGGGAAGCGGTCCGGATACAGTCGGGGCGCCCAACGATTGACGGCCGATCGGAACTCCCAGGTCGTGAGTTGTGCTTTCGAGCTGCCCTCGACATCCACCAGCCACGGTCCGTCACCATCTTCGGTCCGGATGACCCTGATGTTCTGGAAGCTTCCTTCGATGAGACCGGCGGCCTTGAGAACCTCCCTCAACTGGAAGACGTCGAATCGGACTTCCCACTCGACGAACGGCGACCGTTCGTCGGGGCTCGGTACCGCCTGGAGATAAGGAATCGAATCTCCTCCGAAGACGTCCTCGACCGAGCGGGTCCGACCACCGGAAGTGCTGCTGTAGAGAGCCTGAGCCGGCACGCCGTTGCTGAGGAGCATCTCGGCTTCCGTCGACCTCACGGCCTCCGCCCATCTCTCTCCTTCCGGGCCTTCCACCTGGCCGACCCCCCCGTAGACCTGGCACTGATCACTGGCGCAGATGTCGAATCCGTAGGTGGAACCGGCGCCGACTCTCCCCCTTCGCAACGTCCAGGCGAGGTAGGTACGTGCTGCAACGGCCTGTGCCTTCAAAGACTCGGAGTGCCAGCTGAACGGAACCTCCTGGATTCCGAGCAAGTAGTCCTCGGGCTCAACGAGTTCGGTCAACACCAAACCATCGCCGGCTCCGCGCACCTCCAGGATGCCCGCGTAGCGCCCGTCCCTCCACTGGAGAACGGTTCCTTCGGATGGCACGATGACCACAGAGTCGTATACGGACGGCGGGTCCTCCTGGGACATGGCCGGAGTCGCCGGCACGAGCAGAGCCGCCGTCAGTACGGCTACAGCGAACTCACGCACTGCGCCGCTCGATGACCGCACCGAGAGAGGCCAATCGGTCGACGAACCCTTCGTATCCACGGTCGATGTGCTGGATGTCGGAGACGATTGTGTCTCCATCGGCCCGCAAGCCGGCCAGCACCAGCGCGGCTCCGGCCCGAATGTCCGGAGCCAGGACGGGGCATCCGGACAAACGCTCGGAACCTCGAATCACCGCGTGCTGCCACTCTGTAGTCACGTCCGCACCCATGCGCATGAGCTCGCCGAGGTAGCGGAAACGGGCGTCGTAGAGGTTCTCGGTCACGACCGAAGTACCGTCGCCGAAAGCGAGCAATGCGACCATCTGTGGTTGCATATCGGTGGCGAAACCGGGAAACGGGAGGGTGGCGAAGTCGATTGGACGCGGCCGGTCGGGCCCCTCGACTTCGAACCAGTCGTCACCCCGTTTGACCGCGCAGCCGGCCTCGGCGAGCTTCTTCAGTTCCATGCGCAGGTGATCGGGGAGGCAGTGCTCGACCCGGACCCGGCCACGGCTTATCGCTCCCGCAATCGCGTAGGTTCCGGCCTCGAGGCGGTCCGGCACAACGGGATGATCCACCGGATGAAGCTCACCCACACCTCTGATGACCATCCGCGAGGTCCCTGCGCCGGAGATCTCCGCTCCCATCGCGCTGAGCTGTGCGACGAGATCCTGGACTTCCGGCTCTCTGGCCGGATTACCGAGCACCGTTTCGCCTCTTGCCAGAACCGCGGCCAGGAGTATGTTCTCGGTGGCTCCGACGGACGGAAACTCGAGGTCGATCTCTGCACCGGTCAATCCGTTGGGGGCTCGGCCGACAACCGTCCCGTGCTCGAGTTCGAACTCTGCTCCGAGAGCACGAAGGCCTGCCAGGTGCATGTCGATCGGCCGTGCCCCGAGGTCATCACCCCCTGGGAATGCCACGCTGGCGGTCCCGTTGCGTGCGAGCAGTGGTCCTAGAACGATGATCGATGCCCGCATCTGGCGAACCAGCTCGAGTGGCGCTTCCGGACGCAGGTCGTCGGGAATCTCAACCACGAGGTCGTGGCCGTCCGGCTTGCACTCCGCGCCTATGTGGTCGAGAACCCTTCCCATCAGCTCGACGTCGAGGATCCCCGGTACGTTCGTCAAACGGTGACTTCCCGGAGCGAGAAGCATCGCGACCATCTGTTTGAGCACCGCGTTCTTCGCTCCGAGCACGGGAACGGAGCCCTCGAGGCGCGTTCCCCCCGTTACGACGATCTGGTCCATACGGGATTGTACGTCCGAACCGCCTCGACGGCACCCACCCGCGGACACGGCCGGGGTGAGGCCCGACTCGGACGGCCCGACCCGTTGAACCGGTCGCAGCCGGGCTACTCTGCAGCCTCCTGTCCGGAAACGCCGGACGGAGCCCGCCCTTCCTGATTATCGAGAACCCATGAAGATCTCCGACGAACGTGCGATCGAGCAGCTCATCCGGGAAATGACTCCGGCCGAGAAGATCGGCCAGATGACCCAGGTCTCCGCTAAGAGCATCTCGCCTGCTGAGACGGCCGACTACTTCATCGGCTCCATCCTCAGTGGCGGCAACGACAACCCGGCTCCGAACACACCTTCGAGGTGGGCAGACATGGTCGGCTCGTTCCTGGAGGCAGCAGCCGGCACCCGGCTCGGCATCCCGCTCGTCTACGGTGTCGACGCCGTCCACGGCCACGGCAACGTAGGCGGCGCCACCGTCTTTCCTCACAACATCGGACTGGGGTCGGCAGGAGACGAGGACCTCGTCCGACGGATCGGCCAGACCACGGCCACCGAGATGCTGGCGACGGGAATCCATTGGACTTTCGCGCCGACGATTGCAGTACCTCAGGACATCCGATGGGGCAGAACCTACGAAGGCTACGGCCGCGACCCGGAGCTGGTGTCCAGACTCGGAGCGGCGCTGGTGGACGGCCTTCAGAATCCCCCGAAGACGGGATTCGGCGTGCTCGCCTGCGCCAAACACTTCGTCGGCGACGGTGCAACCTCATGGGGCACGGTGGTGCGCGGCGAGATGCCCAACTGGTGGGACGATTGGGGTGGGAACTGGCAGATCGACCAGGGAGATGCACGGACCTCCGAGGTCGACCTCCGATCGGCGCATCTCTTGCCCTATGCAGCCGCGGTCGAGGCGGGAGCAATGACCGTCATGGCGTCGTACAGCTCCTGGAACGGTATCAAGCTTCACGCCCACCGCCGCCTGCTCACGGAAGTCTTGAAAGGAGAGCTCGGCTTCTCCGGCTTCGTGGTGTCGGATTGGATGGGCGTCGACCAGGTGGCGACAGATTATGAAGACGCCGTTGTCACCGCGGTCAACGCCGGGGTCGACATGGTGATGGTCCCAATCGACTACCGCCGCTTCATCGACGTCATGATTCGAGCAACATCCACGGGCCGGATTCCCCTGCAACGCCTCGACGAGGCGGTGCGACGGATCCTCCGCACCAAGTCCTTCGCGCAACTCGCCGATCCGGACGAGCAACCCCCTCCCCTGAGCGTCGTGGGCTCAGCGGAGCACCGCTCTCTGGCGGCGGAGGCCGTCCGGCGCAGCGCCGTCCTGCTCAAGAATGACGGCGCGCTACCGCTTCCTGCTTCGGTTCGATCCATCGAAATAGCAGGGCAGGCGGCCGACGACATAGGCCTCCAGTGCGGAGGCTGGACCGTGGGTTGGCAAGGTGGCACGGGTCGCACCACCGCAGGCACCACACTGCTAGACGGACTGCGAGCCACGGCTCCCTTGGACATCGCGTACGACCCGATGGGGTGGTTTCCGGAGAGCGGTCACAGCGATGTCGGTATCGTTTGTATCGCCGAGCCGCCCTACGCCGAAGGGCCGGGAGATTGCGCCGAGCCCACGGCGAGCAACGAGGACCGGGCCGTATTCACGCGAATGCGGGAACGCAGCAAAGTCCTGATTCTCGTGGTCTATTCGGGCCGGCCGCTGGTCATTCCCGATCTCATCGCCCGCGCCGACGCCGTCGTCGCTGCCTGGCTACCCGGAACCGAAGGTGGTGCTCTGGGAGAGTTGCTGGCTGGTGTCCATCCGTTCGCGGCACGAACATCACAGCCGTGGCCGAGTTCATTCGATGCCCTCGCAGAACCAGGCGTTTCCCCGCTATTCGCGCAAGGTCACGGGCTCAGCCTTTCAGGAGCAGCCGCTCACCGAGGATCCGGATCGGGACAATGACATCAGTCGATCGACACAGGGGCCTCAGCGAATGACTCGGTCACCGGCCGGTGCCGCCGAACAGCCGTCGGGCGAAGGTCTCGTCGAAATCGGTGGAGCCGGTTACTACGCCGTTCCGGACGTCGACCAGATTCCGCCTTTTCTGATGAGCGTGGTCAGCGACGGTGACCGCTGGATGTTCATTTCGAGCACCGGAGGCCTGACCGCCGGACGGGTCGATGCCTCCGATGCCTTGTTCCGATACGAGACGGATGATCGTTTGCACGACGCGGCCGGCGTCGTCGGGCCGGTGACTGCGATCCGAGTTGTCGGCGAAGGCGGTAGCCGATTGTGGAGTCCATTCGGCCGGAAGTCGCATCCGGATGTCCGCCGATTCCTCTACAAATCGGTTGTCGGGGATTCGATCATCTTCGAGGAGATCCATCACGGCCTCCAGCTGAGATTCCGTTACCGCTGGGCGAGCAGCGACCGGTTCGGCTTCGTTCGCACGGCCACACTCGTCAACGAAGCCACCCGCTCCATTCGAGTTGAGTTGATGGACGGGTTGCTGAACGTCCTCCCCCACGGGCTCGACCCGAAGTTCTACGCCGGCATGAGCAATCTCACGAACGCCTACAAGCGGAGTGAGCTCATAGACACGGACGGTCGCCTCGCCGTCTTCTCGCTCGAATCACAGGTCGTCGATCGTCCCGAACCGGCGGAGTCGCTCCGCTGCTCTACCGTCTGGTCGATCGGCCTCAACCATGCCTCGGTGACGGTCACCCCCGATGCCCTGGCGGGATTCGAGGCAGATCACCCGAATGAACCCGTCCGATTGCTCACAGGGCGACCCGGTTCGTATCTGCTGCACACGACCATCGAGCTGGACCGGCGGGAGGAGAAGTCGTGGCACATAGTGGCCGACGTCGCCAGGGATCAGATCGACGTCGCCGAACTGCGGCACCTGCTCGACGAGGAGGACGAACTCGAAGCCGGAATCGAGGCTTCGCTGCGAGGGACTGCCAAGGCGCTCGTCGACATCATGGCTCCTGCCGACGCGCAGCAGCGGACCGGCGATCGCGTCGCAACTGCCCACCATTTCTCCAACGTGACGTACAACGTCATGCGCGGGGGGATCCCACTCTCCGGGTACCGGATCGCCGCGGGCGATTTCGCGAAGTTCGCACGGGACCGGAACCGCCTGGTGGCGGATCGTCACCAGGCCTGGATCGAGTCGCTTCCGGACACAATCGAGCGGAACGTCCTGCTGGATCGGATCAGGCGGACGGGCGACGCACACCTCATGCGGCTCGGTCTCGAGTACTTGCCGTTCAGCTTCTCTCGCCGTCACGGTGACCCGAGCAGACCATGGAACGCTTTTTCCATTCGCGTGCGCGATGAAGTAGGCCGGCCGATCATGTACTACGAGGGGAACTGGCGTGACATCTTCCAGAACTGGGAGGCGTTGTGCGCCGTTTTCCCCGGGTACCTTCCCGGCGTGATATCCGTTTTCGTCAACGCGTCGACGCCCGACGGATTCAACCCCTATCGCATCACTCGTGACGGCTTCGACTGGGAGGTCCCGAACCCGGACGATCCGTGGAGCAACATCGGATACTGGGGCGACCATCAGATCGTGTACCTGCTCCGTCTGCTCGATGCCGCCGACAGGTTCCTGCCCGGTGAAGTGAACCGGATGCTCGGAGAGAGGTTGTTCACATACGCCGACGTCCCCTACCGGATCGCTCCGTACGAGGATCTGGTGCGCGACCCGAAGTCGACGATCGGCTACGACGACTCCGCCGCGGCGAGCTCCTCGAGTCACGTCGACCGGGTAGGTAGCGACGGGAAACTACTCCGGGGCAGGGACGGCGAGCCGTATCTCGTGACCCTGGTCGAGAAACTGCTGGTAGCGGCGCTCGCCAAGCTGTCCAACTACGTGCCCGGCGGCGGTATCTGGATGAACACGCAGCGGCCTGAATGGAACGATGCGAACAACGCTCTGGTCGGGTTCGGCCTTTCGATGGTGACGCTCAGCCATCTACGCAGCTACCTCGAGCACATGAGGTCGCTCTTCCGCCGGGCCAACATCGAAGAGGTTGCGATATCCCGCGAGGTAGCCGCCTGGTTCTCGGCGGTCTCCGCGGCTTTCGACGAGGCGCCTGCCGAGACCACCGACCGATCCCGTCAGGCGCTCATGGACGAACTCGGTCGCGCGTTCTCCCGATACCGGCTCAGGATCTACGAATCGGGGTTCTCAGGGGCCACTCCGGTCGCCCTCGAGGCTCTCGTCGGGCTGTGCGATCGCGCGATCGGCCATCTCGACCACACGATCCGGGGGAGTCGCCGCCCAGATGGCCTCTACCACTCGTACAACCTGATCCGCTTCGCCCCGGACGGGTCGGGAGTCTCCGTCGAGCACATGCACGAAATGCTCGAAGGCCAGGTGGCGGTTCTCGAATCGGGAGTCCTGACCTTCGAGGAGCGAGCCGATTTGATCGATGCGCTGTACTCCAGCGCCATGTACAGGGCCGACCAGCGGAGTTTCATGCTCTACCCGGCCGGGGCGCTTCCATCCTTCCTCGACAAGAACGTGGTGCCGGCCGAATCCGTCACGGCCAATCCTCTGCTCGAGGCACTGCTCGAGGCCGGCGACGGTTCGGTGGTGGCCGTCGATGCCGACGGCCGCTTCCGCTTCAACGCCGGCTTCGCCAACCGGGCCGATCTCGAAGAGCGGCTCGATCGCCTCACCGATGATCCGCACTGGAGCAGCCTCGTAGCCGCACAGCGTGAGAACACCCTGGATGCCTATGAGAAGGTCTTCCGCCACCATGCCTACACCGGCCGCTCCGGATCGATGTACGGCTATGAAGGAATCGGATCCATCTATTGGCACATGGTCGCCAAGCTGCTCGTCGCCGTCCAGGCGTCCGCATTCGAGGCGGCAACCGGCGGTGCGCCTGCGGCGACGGTCGAGCGACTGACGGACGCCTATCGGCGGGTCCGGTCGGGACTCGGGTTCAACAAGACCGCCCGGGAGTTCGGTGCCGTCCCCATCGACCCTTACTCGCACACGCCCGCTCATGCCGGGGCACAGCAACCCGGCATGACCGGACTGGTCAAGGAAGAGCTGCTCACTCGCAATGCGGAAGTCGGCGTCCGTGTTGTGAACGGCGAGATCCGGTTCGACCCCTTGTTGCTGAGGACGCATGAGCTGCTGGGACATCCGGAGCAATGGAGCGTGTACGACCTTGCTCTCGAGCCATCGGTCGTGGATCTCCATGAGGGTTCTCTGGGCGTGACGATCTGTGGGGTTCCCGTCGTCGTGTCGGTGACACGAGCAGACCCACACGTCGAGGTGGTCTTTGCCGATGGGAGGACGGAACGGCAATCCGACCTGGGCGTGAACGGGGAGAACAGTGCCAAGGTCTTCAACCGCTCAGGCGAGATCACGCGAATCCACGCATTTCTGCCCGGCGGGCAAGCCCAACCCGGAACTCACGGCGACCCGGCCTCCCCTGCGGGATCCCGCGGGCGGTAGCCCGACCCGAACGGCCGGCGGATCGTACGTCCGGGTCCGCTCGCCGACGTGACTACGCTGTCATCGGCCTCGAGAAGGATTGAGTGTGCGGGTAGGAATCGGCGCGGATCATGCGGGCTACGGGCTGAAAGAGACCCTGGCGCGCACCCTTGCAGAAAAGGGCGTGGCAGTTACGGACTTCGGTACTCACTCCGAGGATCCCGTGGACTATCCCGACTACGCGGCGGCGGTCGGGCGGGCCGTGCGTGATGGCCGCATCGAACGGGGAATCGTCGTGTGCGGCTCCGGGGCGGGAGCGGCCATCGCCGCCAACAAAGTCCGCGGGGTTCGTGCAGCCCAGGGGACCGACACCTACACGGCACACCAATGTGTGGAGCACGACGACGTCAACGTGCTGTGCCTGGGCAGCCGGGTCACCGGCATCGCGCTGGCCCTCGAAATAGTCGATGCCTTTCTGGGCGCCGCGTTCACCAGGGAAGAACGTCACGTCCGCCGCCTGAACAAGGTGTTGACTCTGGAAGACGAGGAATCCGGAACACCCCGTAACTGAACGGCCTGCCGGTCAGAGCGTGCCGAGGATGGCCGAGATCTCCATCTTGGCTCCGGCCCTCTCGATCTCCAGTTGGACCGGGTCCCCTCCTCCCAGGCGTCGCAGAGCGGCGATCAACTCCTCCATTGTGTCTACGCCGATCCCTTGCACCGCGGTGATGACGTCGCCGGTTCGCAGTCCTGCCGAATCGGCGGCCGATCCGGGCTCGATCGCCTCGACCACAACGCCGGTCGGCCGCCACCCACCGTCCGACATCTCAATGAAATCGGTCGATCCGTTGATGCCCAGCAAGCCGTTTGCAGCCGCGCCTTCGGCGAGAATGTCGGCGACGACTCTCTCAACGATCTCGATGGGCGTCGCGAAACCGATCCCCTCGATACCTACCGCGCTGACGCCGACGGCCGTGGTGATGCCTATCAGGCGCCCGTCCTCATCGACCAGCGCCCCGCCGCTCGATCCCTGCGTTATCGGGGCGTCGGTCTGGAGCATTCCGTAGAGGATCGAAGTTGAGCTCGTCCGCACTTCCCGCCCGAAGGCCGACAGCACTCCGACGGTCAACGAAGGACCACCGTTGAGGCCCAGGGGGCTGCCGACCGCGATCGCAGTGTCGCCGACGTTCATTCCGTCGGTGGATCCGAAGTCGACGGCGGTGAGGTCGCCGGCGTCGATATCCAGCACTGCGAGATCCGTGACGGGATCCGTTCCCACCAGGGTCGCTTCGTAGATCCGTCCGTCGGACAGAACGACGCGCAGCGAGTCGGCATCACCGGCGACATGGTCGTTGGTGACGATGTGGCCCGACTCGTCGATGATCACTCCCGATCCGGACCCCTGGGTGATGACGCCCCCGGCCGTCTGGGCACCGATCTGCACCGTGACGACCGCCGGAACGACCGCTTCACCGACCGCGGCGGGCGAGAGAGTGTCTCC
>DATIPS010000024.1 GCA_035471805.1 Acidimicrobiia bacterium
CCCTTGCGACAGGAGCCCGGTCGAGAGTGTGGAGAACGGGATTCCCGCCATCGCCAGCACCGTGAGAAGGCCGCCGAGGCCGAGGAAGAGCGTCGAGACCAGCAGGTGGGAGGTGGCCGTCGTGTCGGGTGCCTCGCTCGCCGCAGGCGCTGTGTTGTCTGGTGCTGTCCTCATCGCGGCAGCCACGACACTCCTCGAATCAGGTCGGAAATCAGCCGGCAGGATAGCCACCGGTGAAGGGCCGCTCGACTCCGACGGCGGCATCGAGATCCGTTCGCCGGTATTCGAGGGTCTCACTCTATTGATGTTCGCTAGGGCCTTTGGTCCTGGAGTAGGGTTGGCCGGAACGATCTGCTACAAATCCTGCCCGCGGCAGGGCGAGCACCCGACGGCGAGGTTCGAGGCACCAGATGTACCGACTTGGCGAACTGAGCGACTCACAGCGCACCCGCGCGGGAGCGGCCATGCTCGTGATCGGCGTGACGCTGATGGCACTCGCCGTCATCCTCGTCCACTTCGCCGGCCTCCCCAAAGAAGAGTTCATCGACGGCCAGTTCGTGCCGGTCGTGGTCGAGCCCGCCATCTTCGACGCGATCCCGCGCGGGTGGCTGCCCAAGGCAGTGGGGTATGTGCTGGCGTTCGGCGCCTCCCAGTTGATGATCGTGGGTGCTGCGCTCCTGTGGGTCCTCAACCAGAAGATGACCTGGGCCCGGGCCGCGTTCGCCGCCTTCCTGACCTGGATGGAGTTCGTCATCATCTACGGGATCGTGCCGTCCGAGTGGCTCAACCTCGCCCAGACCGATCTCGACTGGAGCCCCACGAAGGTCTTCTTCACGGTGCCGGAATGGCTGGTGCTCGGCAACGACGTCGCGATCTCGTATTCCGCCTTGAAGGACATCATCTCGGGCGGCTACAACATGACGGTCCTGTTCGGGGCCGCCTTCCTCGCCTACAAGCTCCAGGACATCCGCAAGGGTCGTCCCGCCGCCCCGGAGCCGCCGGTCGCCACCTCTCCGTACGGTCGCCCCCTCGTGCGAAAGGCCGAAGACTGATGCCGCGGGGGATCGTCGACGAGACGCCTCCGTTCCGGGACGACTACCAGCTCGCCCTGGTCGAAGGCGACTACTTCACGGACAAGCTGCGTCCCAAGCAGTTTCTCCACATCGACCAGTCCGAGTGCATCCTCTGCGAGGGGTGCGTCGACATCTGTCCGTGGAAGTGCATTCACTACCTCTCCGTCGACGCCATCACCGACGCGGTGAACGTCGACGATCCCAATGGTGATCCCACCAATTTCGGGTTCTTCGTGGTGGACGAGAACGAATGCACCCGGTGCGCACTGTGCATCGACCGTTGCCCGACCGGGGTGATATCGCTCGGGAAGTTCGAAGGTTCGCTGGCTGCCCAGAGCGAGGAGCTCGGTTTCAACGCCCGTCCGTGGGAGGTTGACACAGGGCAGCGAGACTTCAAGAACGGGTACGCCTATGGAATGCGCTGGTAGGAGGACGAGTGGCTGAAGCCAACGGGAAGTCGGGGCTCTTGGACCGAGTCCGTGAGAAGACCGCCGAGGCGGGTGGAAAGCTGCGCAGTTCGCAGTTCGTCGAGTCGGTGTTGCGCCCCGGATCGCCGTTCAAGAAGGGGTACTCGGACAGCCCGCGGAACCGCTCGTACGTGATCATGAACAACGTGCTCTATCACCTTCACCCGGTGAAGGTGAAGCGGCACGGCGTGAAGCTCTCCTACACCCTGTGCCTCGGCGGGCTCAGCTTCTTCCTGTTCATCCTGTTGACGATCACCGGCATCTTCCTGATGTTCTATTACGCCCCCACCGCCGACCGGGCGTACGCCGACGTCGCTGCGCTGTCTACGAACGTGGCCTTCGGGTCGCTGGTGCGGAACATGCACCGGTGGGG
>DATIPS010000025.1 GCA_035471805.1 Acidimicrobiia bacterium
CTTCGACCGGTTTTCCCCGGTTTCCTGCCCTCCGGGAGGGTTCCACCCCTACTATTCGGCCCCGTCCGAGGTGCGGAGGAGGAACCCGACATGACGACGACGCTGCAACGCCCCGAGCGCCCCGCCGTCGAAGGGGGGTACGAGACCGTTGCCTCCATGGTGCGCGACCGGGCGCGAGCGATGCCCGCCGCCGTGGCGATGCGCGAGAAGGACTTCGGGATCTGGCAGGAGATCACCTGGGCGGATCTGTGGGAGCAGGTCGAACTCGCCGCCCACGGGTTGCTCGCCCTCGGGGTCGAGCCGGGCGACCGGGTGTCGATCCACTCCGAGGACCGGCCCGAGTGGGTGATCCTCGACCTGGCCACGGTGGCGATCCGGGGCATCACCGTCGGCCTGTACCCCACGAATCCTCCTTCCGAGGTGAAGTACCTCCTCTCGGACTCGGGGTCCAAGGTCCACCTGGCGGAGGACCAGGAGCAGGCAGACAAAGTCCTCTCGGTTCTCGACTCGCTTTCGCACATCGAGAAGGTCATCCACGTCGAGCCGCGCGGGTTCCGCATGGTTCGCGACGACGACCGGTTCCTCTTCTGGGACGACTTCCTCGAGTCCGGCCGGGAGCATCGCCAGGCCCATCCGACGGCTGTGGCAGACCGGATGGCGGCTGCCCAGCCGGAGGACATCATGACACTCGTGTACACGTCGGGAACCACCGGCCCTCCCAAGGGGGCGATGCTTTCGAACGCCAATGTGACCGTGTGCAGGGACGTGCTGCTCACCGCCGACAACCGCCTGCGCGGCGACAGGCCGCCAGACGAGCGCGATCAGATCCTCACCTATCTGCCGCTGTGCCACGTGGCCGAACGGATCTTCTCGACGTGGACGATGTGCGGAACCGGGGCGGTCCTCAACTTCGCCGAGTCGATAGAGACCGTGCAGGAGAACCTTCGTGAGATCCAGCCCACCCTGTTCTTCGCCGTACCCCGAATCTGGGAGAAGCTGCACGCCGGGGTCCTGATCAAGGCGAAGGACGCCACCCCGTTCAAACGCCTCTGGTTCGCGGTCGGCTTCAAGATGGCCGAGTTCATCGGACAACAGCGCATCGACAACGGGGGCAACCACACGTTTGCCAGCCGGATCGTCTACGCCCTCGGCTATCCCTTCATCTTTCGGGCGCTGCGCGAGCGGATCGGGCTCCGTCGGTGCCGCTGGGCCTCGTCTGCCGCCGCGCCCATCGCACCGGAGGTGATTCAGTTCTTCCACGGCCTGGGCGTCGACGTGTTCGAGCTGTACGGGATGACCGAGAACTCGGCGGTCGCCACCTACAACCCGGTCGGGAACATGAAGCTGGGCACGGTCGGGGTTCCGTATCAGGGAATCGGCCTGCGGATCGACGAAGAGACCGGCGAGATCCAGACCAAGCACGGCGGCGTGTTCCAGGGCTACTGGAACAACCCGGAGAAGACCGCCGAGACGTTCACCGAAGACGGGTGGTTGATGACCGGGGACGTCGGGGTCTGGGTCGACGGTACCCACGTGAAGATCGTCGACCGGATGAAAGACATCATCATCACCTCCGGCGGCAAGAACATCAGTCCCTCGGAGATCGAGAACAGCCTCAAGACGTCCCCGTACGTCAAGGAGGCGATGGTGGTCGGGGAAGGCCGCAAGTACCTGGCGGCCCTGATCGGCATCGAACTCGACACCGTCGGCGACTGGGCCACGCGCAGGGAGATCCCCTACACGACCTATCGGGACCTGTCCGAGAAGCCCGAGGTGATCGAGCTGATCCAGGGCGTGGTCAACAAGACGAACGAGAAGTTCGCCCGGGTCGAGAACATCCGCAAGTTCCGTTTGATCCCCAAAGAACTCGATCACGAGGACGGCGAACTCACCGCAACCCAGAAGCTGAAGCGGGCCTCGATGGCCGCCATGTTCGAGGACCTGATCGAGGCCATGTACGGAACCGAGGGATGACCGAAACCCTGCTGATCTTGGCCCAGGAGGCCGGCGGACCGAGCAAGGTCGCCGAGGCCGTTGCCGAAGGGCTTTCGCTCGGCTCGATCTATGCCCTGCTGGCGATGGGCTTCGTGATCATCTTCAAGGCGACCCAGGTGCTGAACTTCGCCCACGGCGCACTGTCGGCACTCGGGGCGTTCCTGGTGGCCTCGTTCGCCACCCTGGTCAACATTCCCGGCAGGTTCATGGAGGACAGTCCGCGCTGGCTGCAATGGTCGCTCTCGGTGGTCACCGCGCTCGTGGCGGCAGCCCTCATCGGCATGCTGCTCGAGCGGTTGTTCTTGCGGCCGATGGTGGGCGAGGAGTTGTTTGCGGTGGCGATCGTCACCCTCGGAATCGACATCTCATTGCGGAACGTGACCAACGACTTCATCGGCACCGATCCGCGGCCGCTGGGCGACCCGTGGGGGACGAGCATCCTGGATCTCGGGTGGGTGAGCATCGCCCACACCGAGATCGCCCAGATCGTCATCTCTCTCATCCTGGTGACGGCGGTGGCGCTGTTCTTCCGCTCCCGCACCGGCATCGCCATGCGGGCGACTGCATTCGACCAGGAGGCGGCGCGGGCCCAGGGGATCAACGTCGGCCGTATCTTCTCCATCTCGTGGGCGATCGGCGCGGTGCTGGCGGCGGTGGCGGGGATCTTCGTGAGTGTGTTTCCTCGAAGATCGGCCGGAGTGGACACGTTCACCGCCTTCTTCGCCTTCAAGGCGTTTCCGGCGATCATCCTCGGTGGTCTCGACTCGATCGTTGGCGCAGTGGTCGGCGGGTTCGCGGTCGGACTGGCCGAGGCGTTTGCGGGCGAATACATCACGGCCAGCTGGTTGGGTGCCGGGTTCGGCGGCATCGTCCCCTACCTGCTGATGCTGCTCGTGCTGCTCGTGCGGCCGTACGGGTTGTTCGGAACCGAGGAGATCAGGCGGGTATGAAGTCACGTCTCACGTCTCACGCCTCTCGTCTCACGCTTCCCGCGCGTTCGGTCGAGCGTGAGACGTGCGACGTGGGACCTCATGCGGAACGGAGTTCCGCATGAGGGGCCGTCCGCTGCTCTTCACCTCCTACGAGTCCGATCAGTCGATGCTGAACACCATGACCAAGCGGGTGGTGCTGGTGGTGTTCCTGCTGCTGCTGTGTGCGCTCCCGTTCACCGGTGGCGGGGCTCCGGGGAATGTTCGACTGTTCGACTGGAACATTCCCATCGTCGGGTTTCTGAGCGCCAATGACTGGCTGCAACTGATGGGGACTGCCTGCATCTTCGCCATCGGCGCCCTTGGGCTCAACATCCTCACCGGGCTCGCCGGACAGGTGTCGCTCGGCCATTCGTTCTTCATGGGCATCGGGGCGTACACCGCTGCCTGGCTGGGAGCCCCGGAGGGCCCGCTGCTCGGACTGGGGCTCCCGATCTGGATCTGGCTTCCGGCGGCAGGGCTGGTTGCCGCCGCCATCGGGGTCCTGGTCGGCCCTACCGCGGTGAGAGTCCGGGGGCTGTATCTCGCCATCGTCACCCTCGGCCTCGTGTTCATCGGGGAGTATGTGTTCCGCAACTGGCGGTCGTTGACCGGCGGGTCGCAGGCAGGGCGGACGTTCCCCCGTCTCGATGTGCGGCTGTGGAAGGAGGAGACGCCCATCTTCGGGACGACGGAGAACGGTGACTGGCTCACCGCCAACGGAAAGGCCTTCCTGTTCGTCCTCGCGTTGCTGGTGATCTTCACGGTCCTGGCCAAGAACATTCAGCGAAGCCGGGTTGGCCGGGCGTTCCAGGCCATCCGCGATCGCGACGTCGCCGCCGAGGTGATGGGGGTCAACGAGTTCCGCTACAAGCTGATGGCGTTCGGGATCAGTTCGTTCTTCGCCGGCGTGGCAGGGGCACTGCTGGCCGGGTACTTCGGCCGGACGATCCCCGAGCGTTGGGACCTGATCCTGTCGGTGCAGTTCATCGCCATCATCCTGATCGGTGGTGCCGGGACGACGTCCGGGGCGTTGATGGGAGCGGCGTTCGTGATCCTGCTGCCCCGAGTGGTGCAGAACTTCACGGAGTGGCTGAAGGGCGCCATCGAAGAGGGTGGCATCGTCGCCACGATCGCCGACCCCTTGATCGCCACCAGTCAGAACGACTTCGGGTTGATCAACACGTTGCCAGGCGTCGCCCCCGGCCTGAGCGTCTTGCAGCTGAACCAGGTGATATACGGTCTGCTCATCATCCTGTTCCTCATCTTCGAGCCTCTTGGCTTGTTCGGGATCTGGTTCAGGGTGAGGAACTACTGGAAGGGCTGGCCCTTCACATATTGAGGTCTCCTGCCGGACTGAACCGGCAGGCGAACAGAGCCGGGAGTCCCGGCCGAGGAGGAGGAAGGAACGAGATGAAAGCACAGAGCAGGTGGCTGGCCTGGTTGATGGCCTTTGCTCTCATCATCGCCGCGTGCGGCGGTGACGATGACGGAGG
>DATIPS010000026.1 GCA_035471805.1 Acidimicrobiia bacterium
CGGAAGCGGCCGCCGAAGCCATCGCCTACGGATGGGAGCACTGGGAACGCATCGGCAAGATGGAGAATCCCATCGGCTACCTCTACAAGGTCGGACGAAGCCGCGCTATCGACGTGCTCCGGCGACCGCGCCGCTTCTTCCCCGAGGTACCCCCGACCGGTCTACCGCACGTGGAACCCGGCTTGCCGGCGGCTATTCGCCGGTTGTCCCGCAACCAGCGCGTTGCAGTCTGGCTGATCCACGGCTACGGCTGCCCCTACCAGGAGGTGGCCGACATCCTCGGCACGTCGGTCGGAACCGTTCAGAAGCATGTGACCCGGGCTCTCGAGAAGCTCAGGACCGACCTGGAGGTGGACCATGAGTGATCTCAGAACACAGATCCGCGACTACGCCGCCTACGTCGAGGTGACCGCTCCGGATCCCGTGGCTCGGGTTCGCTCGCCGTCGGCGCTCCGAGAGTGGCTTGCTGCGATCCTCTGTCGGCTTCGAAATCTCGGATCGACGGGCGAGGTCGGCGGCTGCGGTTAGCCACACCCGTTCTTGCGGCCAGCCACAACTCATGCCAAGGCTGGCGGACAAGAGAACGCGGGGTTGGCACGTTCCTCGCCGCGGCATGGACAGGCCCCGACGATTTCCCCGATAATCGACGAAACGCGTAGTCGAATTCCGTTGGTCGTGCGTGTGACCGGGTAGAGCAAACGGATGGGAGGATCCGTGGAGGTAGCTCATGGGAGACTTCGGGACGTGGAGTCCTCATCGTTCGACGACTTCTACCGGGCCGAGTACCACTCGGTCGTCGGACTGGCCTACGCCATGACCGGCAACCGGTGGGTTGCCGAAGACCTCGCACAGGATGCATTCATCGCTGCCCAGCATTCCTGGGACAAGATCCGCGAGTACGACCAACCGGGCGCATGGGTGCGACGGGTGCTCGCCAATCGCTCGATCTCCCGCTTCCGGCGTCTTCGAACCGAAAAACGGGCCCTTCCCCGGCTGGCTGCTGCCGAGGCGAGCACCTCGCTTCCCGACGTATCCACCCACGCCGACGAAGTCTGGGGGATGGTCTGCAGGCTTCCAAGACGTCAGGCACAGGTGACGGCTCTGACCTTCGTCGACGGGTGCAGCCTGCAGGAAATCGGTGAGATCCTCGAAATGTCCCCATTCACGGCAAAGACCCATCTCCAACGAGCCAAAGCGACCCTCGCAGAGCAGTTGGGAGCCGAAAGGGGGGACCGGTCGTGACCATCGATCAGATCCTCGAAGAGACCGGTCAGGAGATCCGGACGGCGGCGACCACAATGGCCGTTCCCGAGCTACAGCTCGAGACCCGGCGCCCAGTCGCACTGCGTCCGAGGCGGTTCGCTCTGGCAGTTGCCTCCGCCGTGTTTGTGTTCATTGCAGTGGGACTCGTGGCAATGCTTGTTCAACTCGACAGCGACGGGACGGGGGTCGCCGAACAGGCGGACGGCGACTCAGCCCAGCCGCCGGTGGTGACCTCCATTGACACTCCTACTCCTTCGACTGTCACCGATGCCGAAGCTGTGGACAATGTGCCCGCCCCGACGACCACGACCGAGGCTGCGGCGCCGGCGGTGACGATGGTCTGGACCCGGATTGAGTCGGATGTTCTCGGAGGGTCCGAGTGGCAGTGGATCGAGGACATTGCCGTTGGCGGACCAGGGCTGGTGGCGGTTGGTGCGGACGGCTCGGGTGGTGATGATGATGCCGCGGTCTGGTATTCGACCGACGGACGCACCTGGAGCAGGGTTGCACACGACGAGGCGGTCTTCGGTGGTTCGGGGGATCAGTACATGATGGCGGTCACCGCGGGCGGACCGGGGTTTGTCGCAGTGGGTGAAGACATCGCGGAGGATGGCACCGGCATCTCGGCAGTGTGGGTCTCCGAAGATGGGATCACCTGGAGCCGGGTCTCTCACGACGAGGCCTCGTTCGGCGGTCAGGAACAGACAAACGTCTTCATGAAAGACGTCACCGCCTTCGGGTCGGGTCTGGTGGCCGTGGGAATGGAATCAACGGGCAGCTCGATCGACGCAGCGGCGTGGATCTCGGCCGACGGAGTGACCTGGGAACGCGTCCCGCCCGACGAGGCGGTGTTCGGAGGGCCTCAGTATCAGATCATGTGGGCAGTGGTGCCGGCCGGCCCCGGACTCGTAGCAGTCGGACAAGGTGGTGATCACTTCGGAGAAAGACCGGGCCAGCCGGCTGCCGTCTGGACTTCCACGGATGGCCGCGATTGGTCGCGAGTGCCCGACCAGGCGGCGTTGCTGAGCGGATACACCTCCGAAGGAGCCCACAACGGAGACTGGGCACGCATAGACGACGTGATCGTCGGTGGTCCCGGTCTGGTGGCCGCAGGTCGAGTGGGCAGATGTCAGGACTTCAGCTGCGCCGATGACTCGGCAGTCTGGACCTCAGCAGACGGCGTGACCTGGGAACGAAGCACCATCGAGGAGGCAGTCGGCACCTCCTTCGACCAGATCTTCGGGGTGAGCACTTTCGGCGACCGTCTGGTTGCCACCGGAGCAGGCCGCGCCGCCGACGCACAGCTTGGGCCGGCCGTGGTCTGGACCTCGACCGACGGAGGCCAGACCTGGGATCGCGTGCACAGCATCGCCGCCTTCGGGAAACTGCGCGAAGGGCCCAATGCCATGTATGCCTCGGTCGAATTCGAGTCCAGGTTGATCGCAGTCGGCAGCTGGGGGTCGGACGCCGCCATATGGATCGCCACCAACGAAGAGTGACCCGTGCCGAAAGGAGACGACGATGGGAAGAACGTTGAGCGTGTGCCCGGCACTCGGGCTCCCGGCGCCGACCATCGGCTATGCGTGCGAACAGCACTTGAAGATTCCCGAGGTCCGGCAGATTGACTACGTCGACGACGCCTTCGAGCCAAAACTCGATGCCGACCACCCGGCCGCACAATTCGATGTCGACTCGCAAGCGGGAGCCTGGCTCGTTCATCCCGAGACCAATAGGCGAATGGGCCGGCCAGGGAACTGAGGCAATGGAGGAGGCACAGTGAAGAAACACCTGACATTGGTACTGGTGGTCATAACGCTGCTGGCACTGGCGGCGCCGGCAACGGCAAAGCCGCCCAACTGTGATGACCCTGACTCGTCGCACCCTGCCTGTGGAGGTGGCAACGACGAACCGGCGATGGCCGGACATGAATGTGTGGGATATGCGACCGACGCGTACACGGCGGCAGAGGGTTCGGGCCACTTCGAGTTCGACCTCGGGGTCGACTACAACAGCGCCTGCGTCGATGTTTCGAATGTTCTCCCGACGGGAACCTGGGATATCACGTACAACGTCACCGCGGGGACCTTGCGCGAGCTTGTCGTACTTGTGCGTGACAGCTTCAGCCCCGGTGACCTTTGCAACTACGGGATAAGCAACTCCGGGATGCGGCTCCGGCGCGTGCCGAGCGGTTCGTTCAAACTGGAGCCGAACGCCGCCGACTCCGTCAATTCGTGCGGGACCGAGTGGGCGGAGATGATCGGGGACACGTACTACGGCGATGCTCCTCCCGGAGTGCAGAGCCCACTGGCGTTCCTGGTCTTCGCCCGGGGAACGGAGGATCTCGAGGCCAGTTTCACGGTCGACTACCCGAACGCCACTCCCTAGACAGAGCAGCGCAATGAGAAGGGGCCGGGTTTGGGGGAACCCGCCCCCTCTCCGCTCTTCCGTTCTTGCGTCCACCGGCCCCGTCGCGATCACCACTTGAAGTCAAGGCCGCTTGCCGAGGCCACCGGACGCAAGAAGGGGGTTGGTCAGGCTTTCTGCATCGGGGCCCATGCCAGCAACAGCCGCTTGCGACCGCTCTCGTCGAAGACCACCCAGGCTTCTGCGCGGTCGCCGGTGCCGGTGATCTCTTCCACCACGCCGGTTCCCCACTTGCCGTGCACTACCCGGTCACCGACGCCGATCTCATCGGCGGAAACGGTCGAACCGGGCGAAGGTGAAGCGACCTCCTGGCTTCTACGGGTCCGCTTCGGTGCCATCGTGATCAGGTCATCGGGTATCTCGCCGAGGAATCTGCTCGGCGCGTTGAAACTCGAACTGCCGAACAGCATCCGCTGCCAGGCGTGCGTCAGGTAGAGCTTCTCCTCGGCCCTGGTCACTCCCACGTAACAGAGGCGCCGCTCCTCCTCGAGCTCTTGCGGATCTCCCAGCGACCGCGAGTGTGGGAATACCCCATCTTCCATCCCGACGATGAAGATGACCGGATACTCGAGACCTTTGGCCGTATGGAGGGTCATCAACGTCACCGCTTCGGCCTTGTCGTCGAGTTCGTCGATGTCGGTGACCAGGCTGACGGTCTCGAGGAACAGTTCCAGTTTCCGAAGTCCGGACAGTGTCGCCCAGGGTCCGTCGTCGGTTATCGACCCGTCCATCGACTCCTCGAACTCTTCTGCCACGGAGGCGAGTTCACGGAGGTTCTCAACACGGCCGAGCGCTTCGACCGATCGTTCCGCTTCCAGCTCGGCGACGTACCCCGTTTCGGCCAGCACCGCGTCGATGGCCGCCCGCGGTCCGTCGGCCGCTGCCTCCTCCAGGCGGTCGATCAAACCGACAAACTCCTTGACCCTGATTGCCGATCTGGTAGCGACCATGCCGATCTCATCGATGCGGGTGAGGGCGTCGTAGAAAGAGATACGCCCGTCCTGGGCGAATCGATCCATATGGGCAATCGTCGACTGCCCGATGCCGCGCTTCGGCACGTTGATGACCCGCTTCACCGCCACCTCGTCGGTACGGTTGGCGATCAGCCGCAGGTAGGCGAGCGCGTCCCGCACCTCCCGCCGCTCGTAGAACTTCACCCCCCCGACGACGTTGTAAGGGATGCCGTATCGCACGAACACTTCTTCGAGAACACGGCTCTGGGCGTTCGTGCGGTAGAAGATGGCGATGTCCCGGCGGTGATAGCCCTGATCGTCGAGGAGCTCGATCTGGTCGGCAACGAAGGCGGCCTCATCATGCTCGTCCTGGGCTTCGTAACGGGTGATCAGCTCACCCCGGCCCAGGTCGGTCCACAGCCGTTTCGGCTTTCGATGCAGGTTGTTGTCTATGACCGCGTTGGCAGCCTCGAGGATTATCTCGGTTGACCGGTAGTTTCTGTCGAGGACCACGATCCGGGCATCCGGATAGTCCTTCTCGAATTCGAGGATGTTGCGGATATCGGCGCCTCGAAACTTGTATATCGACTGGTCCTGGTCGCCCACCACACACAGATTGTGATGCGAGTCCGTCAGCATCTTGACCAGCATGTACTGGGCGTGATTGGTGTCCTGGTATTCGTCGACCAGGACGTACTGGAAGCGGCGCTGATACTGGGAGAGCACGTCCGGGAAAGCTCCGAGCAACTCGACGGTGACCATAAGCAGATCGTCGAAATCCATCGCCGAAGCCTCGAGCAATCGCTGCTGGTAGAGCCGGTACACGTCGGCAACCTGCTCGTGGTAGAAGCCCGAGTCCTGCGACCGGTAGGTTTCGAAGTCGATCAGTTCGTTCTTGGCGTTCGAGATGGCCCCACGGATGCTGCGGGGAGGAAACCGCTTCGGATCGAGATCGAGATCCGAGACACACATGGTGATCAGCCGCAAGGAATCGGCTGCGTCGTAGATCGAGAAGGCGGACTTGTAGCCCAGGCGATGGGCTTCTCGTCGGAGGATCCGAACGCAGGCACTGTGGAACGTCGAGACCCACATCGACTGCGCCACGCTGCCGACCAGGCTGGTTACACGTTCCTTCATCTCGTCGGCGGCCTTGTTCGTGAACGTGATCGCCAGAATCGCATGCGGCGACACACCGAGATCTCGAATCAGATGAGCGATCCGGTAGGTGAGCACCCGGGTCTTGCCCGAGCCAGCACCGGCCACGACCAAAACAGGCCCGTCCGTGGCGGCAACGCCTTCACGCTGTGCAGGGTTGAGGCCTTCGAACAGAGGCGAATCAGAGTTGAAGAGGGCTGCATCCATCGGTCCGGCGATGGTACCTCATGTCTGAGTCGGAGAATCACAGCTCTGTAAGCCGCTAATCCCTTATCGTTTCCGAATCCCGGACCGGCACCTCGGACTGCACCCCGACGACCGGGGCAGGCGGAGCAACGGGGAGGGTGTAGCAAAACCGGCTGCCCATCGGGAACCGGCGTTCGTACCAGACGTCCCCGCCCATGGCTCTGGCCAGCTCCCTCGCAATCGGCAAGCCGAGACCAGTCCCAGATCCGATCCTCGTATTGCCGTCCGCGATCTGCTCGAACTGCTGGAAAATGCGACTGACTTCGTCGTCCGGAACTCCGGAACCATTGTCGGAGACCACGACCATGTAGTGGTCGCCGAGGAAGGCGCCTTCGATGAGGATCTGATCGCCTCCGAACTTCTTGGCGTTCTCGAGGAGGTTCCTCAGCACCTGCTGAACTCGCCGGACGTCTGCCCGAACCCTGACACCCCCGGGAATGGCAACTGCCGCCTCTTTATCCATTCCCGGCGGGAAGGTGAAACCGTTGACCCGATGGGCGAGTTCGGATAGGTCGACATCCTCCAGATCGAGCGGCAATCGCCCCGTCTCGATGCGGGGAATGACCAGTATGTCTTCGACCAGCTCGGACAAGTGTTCGGACTGCGAGTTGATGATGCCCAGGAACTCGGTGACTTCTTCAGCCGGAAGGTCCTGCCAGGCTTCGATGAGCATCGAAGCGAAACCGGCAATCGACGTGAGCGGCGTACGCAACTCGTGGCTGACCATCGCCACGAACTCGTTCTTTATCATCTCGGATCGTTCCGCCGCCAGTCGGGCCTGATCCTCGCGACGTCGCGCCGAGTAGACCGCGTACACGGCAACGGCGGTCACCATGACCGCTATCGACACGAGGAGAATCGACCACACCGACATCGCTCTACCGTCCTCCAATCAGGAAAGCCCAACCCCCTGCCGACAGAATCGGCATGATCACGAGCGGGGTTGAGGGCGGTTCCCTGCACACATGATCGGACTAGTCACCTTGCATCAGAATAGCCGCGAGAGGAACTGGAATCGGCCGTGTCCGCCGGATCGAGAGCCCGGTCCCCGGTCATCCGTTCGTTCCATAGAGCGACGACAAACTCGCCTGCGCCTCTTGCTGGAGCACCCGCTGGTGATTGCGTGCCGAAGCCAACACTGCGGCAATGGGGTGTTCGACCATTCGCAGCGTCTTGAGAACTTCCGGCGGAAAGACCGCCGGAGTCTTCGCGGCGAGTGTCAACACGCCCACCGTCTCTCCGTGCGAACGGAGTGCAAGCGCTGCAAACGAAGGCCACTGGTCTCCTTCGTCGACACCGTCGGTGATGTTGTCCAACTCGGTCAATGAGATCGTCAACTCCTCGGGGCTCAAAGACATGGCGGCCAGTTGCTCCACATGCCCGGCCGTCAACCGGCGAAAGTCGAGGATGCTCGAGCGCGACACGGGTGAATCTGCCCGAAGCTTCAGCAGCCGATCCCCCACAACCGTGATGCCGGCGAGGTCGTATTCGACAAACCGGCGAACGATGAACATCGTTTGCTCGAGCGTTGAAGACAGATCGGTGGTGCGAGTGGCCATCGTCACGATGTCGTTGATAATCGTCGTTTCGAAGAGCTTCCTGTCGAGCAGTTCGGTGACCCGACTGAGAACGTCGGTCTCGTTCAACTCGAGTGGAGTCCGCTGCTCGCCCGATAGCTCGGAGAGGGCACGGCTGGCGTAAGCCGACCTGATGGCACGTAGCAGATCATCGCCCAAAGACTCCTTGGTCAGATACCCATCCGCACCCGACTTGGCGCTCCAGTAGCGGTCCTCTGCGGAGTCGTGTGCGGTGAGAATCAAGACGGGGATGTTGGCGACCGTCCAGTCCTCTTTCAGCAGACGACAGGCAACGTATCCGGTCATGCCCGGCATCTGGATGTCCATGAGGACCAGATCCGGCATTTCGGCGTAGAACTTCTGGATGGCCTCGATGCCGTTCTCAGCGGTGACCGCCTCGATGCCGTTCTTGCCCAGCAGGGCTGCCACCGCGTGACGGATGACCGGACTGTCGTCGGCAATCAGGATCTTCATGCGGATTGCTCCTTGAATGCGACTCCCCGCATCTGCAGCAGCTTGCGCAACGTGTCGACCAGCGCACCCTTGCGAAGATCGAACTTGTCGAGATAGGCATCGACTCCGGACTTCCACGCACGATCCTGATCGTCCGGGGTGGCTACGGCGGACACCATGACAATGGGCAGCGAGCGCGACCCGGCACGCACCAGTTGCACGAGTTCGATACCGTCCGAACCGGGCATTTGATAGTCCACCACCAGGGCATCGAAGTCTGACTTGGCCAGTTCATGAACGGCTTCGTCCGCACTCGAAGCTGCGACGACATCGAAACCCTGCCCCGAGAGCGCTGCCCCGACCAACTGCCGGACCCCTTGCGAATCATCCACCACCAGCACCTTCGGGCGGTGCTTGACGGGCAGCGGAACCGAGCGCACGCGGTCGCTCAGCTGATCCGGATCGACCACCACCACAACCTCACCGCCTCCCAACAGCGCGGCGCCGGCCAGGTGAGGCGAACCTGCCAGAACCGGCCCCAGGCCTTTGACGGCGACCTGGCGCCGGCCCTCGACACATGGAACCGTCAGAGCCACCGGGCCAAGACGGGTCGAGAGCACCACTATGTCGTTGGGCTCCTCGGTTTCGGACAGTCCGACCGCGAAGGCAAACGACGAGAGCGGCAGCGTGAGCCCCTCATACCAGAGCTCCATACGGCGCTCACCCGGGTGAAGCTCTGCGGCAGCCATCGGGAACGTAGCCAGCACGGATACCTCCGGGATACCCCACCGATGCCCGTCGGATCGAACCAGCAAGACATCCTGCATGGCCAGCGACGCCGGCAACGTGAGGGTCACCGAGGTCCCCGCACCCGGCGTGGTATCCAGGCGCAAACCGCCGTTCATGGCAGCCGCCATCTCTGAAGCGGACGCCAGGCCCAGGCCGTCACCACTCAGATCCGTGCGATCCGCCACCGTCGAGAACCCGGCCCCGAAGAGAATGCGACCCAGGTCATCGCCGGTGAACGCTGAGGCGGAATCAGAGTGTTCTTCTGCCACCTGGCGCACCCGATCCCAGTCGACTCCCCTGCCGTCATCCTGAACGGTAACGACGAGTTTGTGATCCTTGACGGTCGCCCGAATCGATACGGTCGCCGTCGAAGACTTCCCTGCGTCTATCCGCTCGCGAGGCATCTCGATTCCATGGTCTATTGCGTTGACCAGAAGATGCCGAAGCGGCTCCCGCAAGGCATCGACGATCTGGCGATCGACTTCGACGTCGTCGCCGATCAACTCGAATCTCAACTCCTTCCCGGTCCGGCGTCCGAGGTAGTTGGCCAACTGCGGGAAGGTGTCGGTCACTTCTCGCAAAGGCACGGTGGCAAGATCCAGTGCCTGCGTCTGGAGTTCGTCAAGCGAACGCTGAAGACGGCAGACTGATCCTTCCCAGGTCACCGCCAGTGCGGCAACCTCGCCCGGCCCGGCGGCGACAGCCGTCCGCAAACCTCGCAGATCCTGCGCCAGAGCCTCCATGTCGAGCTTCACTTCGACGAACCGGTTGATGAGCTCGAACAGCTTCGCCGACTCCACTCTGGTGGCCTCACCGATGACCCGGCCTTCGATCGTCGAGAGCAGCCCACCGAGATCGACCAGATCGCGCCCGTCGGCCTGCTCTGTACCGGACCCACGATCAGCCTGCTGCAGCCGGTATCGAGCCGTTGCAACGCCACCGACCGGAGAGCCGGGGCCGGACGGAGAACCGGGCCCGGACGGAGCGGTTCCGCCGGAAGGCGGTGCAGATGCACCTCCCCCACCGGCGCTCCGATCCTCCGGCGGCGTATGACCGCCTCCGATGTAATCACGAACGGCGGCAAGGGCGGCCAACAGCTCGCGGGGCTCATCGCGCCCTTCGATGTCGACGGCCGCCAGCAACAAGGACGCAAGACGAGCGAGCAGCTCTCCGAGCTGCGGCGAAGGGTCTCTCCTGCCGTCCCGGATCTCCTTCCAGGTACTCTCGAGGAGCTTGCCGGCGTCTGCAATGGTCGGGAACCCCATGACCAGGGCATTGCCCTTGATCGTGTGGCCGTCCCTGGCCAGATCACCCAGGGCGTGCTCGCCGAGCTCTACCGCGCCGAGGGCCTTGCCACCCTCGACGAGGTTACGGGCTCGCTCGGCCACCTCCTCCCGGAAGATGGCGCGTAGCTCCAGGTTTTCACTCCAGTCCACGCACAACCCCTTGGTTTCTCACGTTCAACGCGTATCGGCTGCCGGGGCTGGTGTCTTGAGGGAATTGGCAGAGAGCTTTGGGGCGATTTACCGCCGGAATTGTGAGCCATGAGCCCTGCGCAGGAAGGCCACCGGCCAGTGGCCCCTCGCCGGCGATCAGGAACCTAACGCGAGCAGTTTGACTCGCAACCCGCGACTCGCGACTCGCTACCTCTTGTCACTCCCACTCGATGGTGGCCGGGGGCTTGGACGAGATGTCGTAAGCCACCCGATTGATTTCAGGGACCTCGTTGATGATCCGGGACGACATAGCCTCGAGCACGTCGTACGGTACCCGCGCCCAGTCAGCCGTCATCGCGTCGTCGCTGGTCACGGCACGAATGATCAAAGGATGAGCATAGGTACGTCCATCGCCTTGCACGCCGACGGTCTTGATAAGGGGCAACACCCCGAACGACTGCCACAACTCGTTGTACAAGCCCGCTCTGCGAACCTCTTCGAGAATGATCGAGTCGGCCGCCCGCAAGATATCGAGCCGTTCGCGAGTGACGTCGCCGATTATGCGGATCGCCAGGCCCGGACCCGGGAACGGCTGACGCCATACGATTTCGGGCGGGAGTCCGAGCTCCTCGCCGACCGAGCGAACCTCGTCCTTGAAGAGATCGCGCAGCGGCTCAACGAGTTCGAACTGCATGTCTTCCGGCAGCCCCCCGACATTGTGATGGCTCTTGATCTTGGCGGCGTCCTTCGTCCCCGATTCGATGATGTCCGGATAGAGCGTTCCCTGGACCAGGAACGGCGTATCGGTGAGTTCGGCGGCCACGTCCTCGAACACGCGGATGAAGGTCTCCCCGATGATCTTCCTCTTCGATTCCGGATCGGTCACACCTGCCAGAGCTGCGAGGAAACGATCCTCCGCCTTCACATGGATGAGGTTGACGTGGAAGGTGTCGCGAAACGTTGCCTCGACCTGTTCCGCCTCACCGGAACGCAGAAGGCCGTGATCGACGAAGATACAGATCAGCTGGCTCCCGACCGCCTTCTGCACCAGGGCGGCGGCGACGGATGAGTCGACGCCACCCGACAACCCGCAAATCACCTTCTGATCCCCGATTTGGGCACGGATCGCCTCGACGGATTTCTCGATGATCGAGTGGTGGGTCCAGGTAGGCCGCGCTCCGCAGGCCTCATACAGGAAGCGTTGCAGCAACTCGGTACCGCGCGGCGTGTGCATCACCTCCGGGTGGAACTGAACGCCGAAGAGCCCCTTCTCCCGGTTCTCCATGGCTGCCACCGGAGAACCGGCTGTGCTGGCCGTCACAGAAAAGCCGTCGGGGGCGGCCACCACGGCATCACCGTGACTCATCCACACGTCCTGGCGCGGAGGCAGGCTCGAGAACAGCACCGAGTCCCCGACGACGTCAAGAGCGGTCTTTCCGTACTCTGCCGATCCGGTCCTCTCCACAGTTCCACCGAGCGAATGCGCCAGCAACTGATGGCCGTAGCAGATGCCCAGCACCGGCACACCGGCCGCAAACAGTTCGGTGTCGATTCCGTAGGCGTCCTCCGAGTACACAGAAGCCGGACCGCCGGACAGGATGATGCCGATCGGCTTTCGTGCCCTGACTTCTTCGGCGGTGATATCGCGCGGCACGATCTCGGAGAGGACATGAGCCTCCCGTACTCGTCGGGCGATCAACTGGGCGTACTGGGCGCCCAGATCCACCACCAGAACCCGATCGAAATCACCCGACGACGCCTGCCCGGCCGAAACTTCCGAGGCCGCCGACATCAACCCATCCCGACTCGTTGCGATCGTTGCAACGCTTTCCCTTCCGACTGGAGCGATGGCGCAACCATCACTTCAGCCTTCTGGAACTCCTTCAGATTGGCATAGCCGGTCGTCGCCATCGAGACCCGCAATGCTCCGAAGAGGTTGCGGCGGCCGTCGTTCTCGTGGGCCGGGCCGGTGAGAATCTCTTCGAGCGTGCCGAGAGTGCCGACCTGAACTCGAGCCCCGCGCGGCAGCGTCGGGTGGAAGGTCGCCATCCCCCAATGCGAACCCCTGCCGGGGGCCTCGGCTGCAGAGGCAAGCGGCGACCCGACCATCACCGCGTCTGCACCACAAGCTATGGCTTTCGAGACGTCTCCGCCGGTCCTCATCCCGCCGTCGGCGATCACGTGGACGTAGCGTCCGGTCTCGTCGAGGTAGCGAATGCGGGCTCCGGCCGCATCGGCTATCGCAGTTGCCTGAGGTACCCCGACGCCCAGGACACCGCGCGTTGTACAGGCAGCTCCCGGACCCACTCCTACCAGTACACCCACTGCCCCCGTACGCATCAAGTGAAGTGCGGTCGAATACGAAGCGCATCCCCCGACGATGGCCGGTACTTCGAGTTCGGCTATGAAGCGTCCCAGGTCGAGCGGTTCGGTCCTGGTCGACACATGTTCTGCCGATACCACGGTTCCCTGAACGACCAGAATGTCGAGCCCGCCCTGCAATGCATGTTTGTAGAGACTCCCGACTCTCTGCGGTGTCAGACTCGCCGCGGTGACGATCCCGGCAGCCTTCATCTCTCCGACACGGCGGCCCACCAGGTCGGGATTGATCGGCTCGTTATAGATCTCCTGCATGCGACGGGTCGCCGTCTCAGGAGACAACTCCGCAATCTCCTCGAAATAGATCTCCGGGTTCTCGTAGCGGGTCCAGAGTCCCTCGAGATTGAGAACACCGAGTCCGCCCAGCCGGCCGATCTCGATTGCCGTAGCCGGACTGATGGCCGAGTCCATGGCTGATCCCATCATCGGCAACCCGAACTGGAACGCGTCGATCTGCCAGCTGATGTCCACATCGTCGGGGTCACGGGTCCGCCGGCTGGGGACTATTGCTATGTCATCGAAGCCGTACGCCCGTCGACCGGTCTTGCCGATACCGATATCGATCTCCACCAGAACCTCCACCCGGATGGTTCGGCAACGGTACCAGGCGGGAGGCGTCGCGAGTCTGTGAAAGCCGGCCCTCGCAAATGGCCGGAGGCCTCCACCCACTAACCTCACCCATCGTGTACGAGCAAGATTCCGGCCGGACCCACGAGACAGCCCGTTTCACCATCGGTGACGTGGTGCTCGTGGCGCTCGCCGGTTTCGCGACGGCTCTGCTGGTGGGACTGGTGCTGGCCGCGTCGGGTTTGGGAGAGGGAGACGACCTCATCGCTTCGGTCGTCATCCTGGTACCCGCCCAGTATGTCGGTCAGCTGGCCGTACTCGCCTTGATCGTCAAACGTCGCAAGACCACATTCGCCGAGGGTCTCCGCTTCGACATTCAACCGGGGGACCTTTTCTATACCCTCACCGGTCTCGCTCTGCAGTTTGTGATCGCGCTGCTCTTCCTTCCCCTCTACGACCTGGTGGGGCTTGGTGACTCAGGGCAGACGATCGTCGATGTGGCCGCGGACTCGGAACTGCCGCTGATCGCAATGATCGTTCTATCGCTCTCGGCAGCGGTGATCGCCCCGGTCGTGGAGGAGCTCACCTACCGGGGAGTTCTGCTGCGTTCACTTGCGCGGAGGATGTCCGTCCGGGCGACGATCGCCGTATCGTCGCTGGTCTTCGCGTCGGTGCACATCCTGTCGGTCGACCTCGGAGACCCGCAGTGGCTGCTCCAGTTCGGAATCCTCATACCGCAGTTGTTCCTCGTGGCGGTTCCGCTTGCCTGGCTGACGCTGAAACACAACCGGCTGGGCCCGGCGATCTTCACCCACGCCGGCTTCAACCTCTGGCTGGTGATCTTCGTCGCCGGTTCGGACTACTTCACTTCGCTGCAGTAGGCGCTATTCGCAATTCGCGGCGAAGCGTCGTGGGCAAACCCAGAACCCAGAACCCAGAACCCAGAACCTAGAACCTGTCGTTAGCTACCCGCCCAGGCCGACCTTCGCCCGCACGTCTGCCATTTCGTGCTCGGCGCGGGTGCGGGCGTCGAGTGCTCCGCGCGACATTATCCGGCCGACCTCTTCGTCTTCCAACGAGTTGTATGCGGTCCGGATAGGTGCCAGACCGTCGACCACAGCATCCGCTACGGCCTGCTTGAACCGACCGTATCCGGCATCGGCGTACTCATCGACGAGGGAATCGACGGTGCGGCCCGTGTAGATCGAGAGAATGTCGAGCAGGTTCGAGATTCCCGCCTTCTTCTTCTGGTCGTAGCTGACCTCTCGCCCCGAATCGGTCACAGCCGATCTGAACTTCTTGACGATCGTGTCGGCAGAGTCCAACAGGAGAACGGATCCGCGCGGATCGGCGTCCGACTTGGACATCTTGGCCGTCGGATCCTGCAGCGACATGATGCGGGCACCGCGCTTGGGCGTGATCTGCTCAGGTATCGGGAAGGTATCACCGAAACGGTTGTTGAAACGTTCGGCAAGATCCCTGGTCAGCTCGAGGTGTTGCGTCTGGTCGTCGCCGACCGGGACCGCGTGTGCCTTGTGCACCATGATGTCTGCCGCCATCAGCACCGGATAGGAGTAGAGGCCCAGCATCTGGCCGGCCTTCTCTGCCTTCTCCTTGTACTGGGTCATCCGATTCAAAGCGCCGAGTGGAGTCATCGAGCCGAGAATCCATGAGAGTTCGGCGTGGTGTGGCACCTGGCTCTGGAAGTAGAGAAGCGACCGGGAGGGGTCCACCCCGACGGCCATCAGCAGTTTGGCGGTGAGCACGCGGTTGTCGTGGAGTTCCCTCGGATCGTAGGGAACAGTCGTGGCGTGCAGATCAACGACGCAATAAATCGTGTCGTAGTCGTCCTGCAGCGCGACCCAATTCCGTAGGGCACCCAGGTAGTTGCCGATATGAATGTCACCGGTGGGTTGAATGCCCGAGAACACTGTTTGCTTGCTCACTGTTCACTCCTGAAGAAACGCCGGGGCCTGCTGGCCTCCGGCGTGTTGGTCGACTCGCGCGCTGGCCCTTTCAGACTGTGGACCGCCACCACCGAGTACCCGTCGGAATCATGATGTTTGAGCGTAGCCAATCTCGCTGCCTGAGTCACCTGACGGCGAGGCGCCGCCGGCAGATCGCCTACCATCTCGCTTGATGGGAACCGAACAACTCATTTCATCGATAAGAGACTCCGTGATCGGCAGACATGACGTCGTTGACGGACCCTTCGGCCCCCGCCCGGTGATCTACGCCGACTACACGGCGTCGGGCCGCGCCCTTTCTTTCATCGAGGACTACATACGTGAAGCGGTGCTCCCCCTCTACGCCAACACCCACACCGAGTCATCCGGGACCGGTCTGCAAACGACGCGGTTCCGTGAAGACGCGCGTGAGATGATCCGCCGATGCACCGCAGCCAACGGCGAGCATGCGGTCATCTTCACGGGCAGCGGTTCGACGAGCGCTATCGACAAACTGATCGGGGTAATGGGACTGCAGATCCCATCAGCCCTCGAAGATGCATACGGACTCACGCAACACATCCCCGCGCAGATACGGCCGGTCGTGTTCATCGGACCATACGAACACCACTCCAACGAGCTTCCGTGGCGCGAATCGATAGCCGACGTGGTGACCATCGACGAGGACGCCGACGGTCACGTCGATCTTGATCATCTCCGAACGGAACTCGAGAGGTACGCGGATCGGCCGCTCAAGATCGGTTCGTTCTCGGCTGCGTCGAACGTGACCGGGATACTCACCGACTGGGACACGGTCTCCGCGATCCTTCATGAACACGGGGCGCTTAGTTTCTGGGATTTCGCAGCCGCGGCACCGTACGTAGGCATCGAAATGGGCTCTGCAGAGGGCGACAACCTCGCCTACAAGGACGCCGTGTTCCTGTCGCCGCACAAGATGATCGGAGGGCCGGGCACGCCCGGTGTACTTATCGCCAGAAGGGAACTGTTCAAGAACCGGGTGCCCGACATGCCCGGCGGCGGGACCGTCTGGTATGTGAACCCGGACAGTCATCACTACCTCGAGGATCCGGAGAAGAGGGAAGAGGGTGGCACGCCGGCAATCATCGAATCGATTCGTGCCGGTCTGGTCTTTCAGTTGAAAGAGGCGGTCGGGGTCGAGGAGATTCGCCGGCGCGAGGAACATTTCATCCGGAGGGCCATCCGTTCGTGGGAGGAGAGCCCGAACCTCGAGGTACTGGGCAACCACGAAGCCGACCGACTCTCAATCGTCTCCTTCGTCGTCCGGCACGGGGATCGCTATCTACACCACAACTTCGTGGTGGCGATACTCAACGACCTGTTCGGCATCCAGGCCCGGGGTGGCTGTTCGTGCGCCGGACCCTACGGCCACCGGTTGCTGGGAATCGATCTCGAGACCTCTCACGAGTTCGAGCGTGAGATCGACCGGGGTTGCGAAGGAATCAAGCCGGGTTGGGTTCGGGTCAACTTCAACTACTTCATCTCCGAGGTCGTCTTCGAGTACATACTCGACGCCGTGCATCTGGTCGCCGAGCATGGGTGGAAACTACTGCCGCTCTATCGTTTCGAGCCGAACTCGGGCTTGTGGAAGCATCGCTGCCCGGTCATGGAGGCCCCGATGAGCTTGTTCGAGGTCTCCTATGCCGAGGGTTCCATGAACTGGCCACACCGCCGGCACGAGACTGCCGAAAGAGAACTGCACGGCTATCTGGCCGAGGCGCAGACCATTGTCGACGAAGCCTCGCACGACTTGCCGAGCCCGCTCGGGATGCCCGACGTCACCGCCGATTTTGAGCACCTCAGATGGTTCCCGCTGCCCGACGAGGTCAGACCGGACCTCGGGTAGCTGCCCGGGCGGCGGGTTGGCGGCAGAATCGAAGTGCGGATGACCGGAGCAGCAGCACCCGCAACAGTCCGTCCGGACGTGAACGGGTAGTCCGAAGCGTCGGGTGCGGGCCGGCCGCGTCCGGTCATGCGTGCGTCCCAGTTGATCGCAGGTCGTACTTCTGCGATTCAACCGGGACGCATCCGACGGCCGGAACGGTCCTGCTCACTCAGACGACGTCGCGGCGGGCGACGGCGACGAGGCCGATGGCGGCAGGAACGACGGCCCACAACCCGATGGCCACAATCGCCGCTCCTATGCCTGTGGCAGTGTCGACTCCGGAGACGACGTTGGCCAGGGTATTGGGTATCCAGGAGGCAGATTCGGCGACCGCTTGCACGGCCAGCGGCGGCAGGATGAGCAGCAACAGGATGGTGCCCGTGACCGCGCCACCCGTATTGCGGACGAGAGCACCGATCCCTGCACCGAGCACGGCACCGGCTCCTCCCGCAAGTGTCGACGCGGCGAGGACCTGCGCCAGATCGGCTCCAGACACCATGAACCCGTAGTCGGTCGCGGTGAGCCCCACGGCCACCGAACCGGCACTGACGCCCGCACCTGCCAGTCCGAGAATGCTGCCGGCCACGAAGACTGCGGCGAACTGCGCGAGGACGGCTCTCGGGCGGCGGGGCGTGGTCAGGAAAGTGAGAACGACGGTGCCGTGACCGTATTCGCGGGCAACGGCCATGGCACCGAATAGCCCGGCAATCACGAGGGCGTTGGCAGCGAAGGCCATCAGCGACTGCTGGTCAGCAGCGGTCGAGATGAACGTCTTGCTGCCGTCCATGTCGGTGCCGAAAGCCACGGCGGTGGCGGTCCCCGCGCCGATCGCCACGAGCACAGCGAGAAACGAGATCGGCATCTTCGTGCTGGTCAGCTTGCGGATTTCGGCCCGTACGGTTCGAAGCGTGGTCATGACTCCTCCTTGGTGTTGAACTGGGTTCCGCCGCCGGCCGTATCTCCGGTCCAAGCGAAGAAGCGATCTTCCAGCGAGTCGTTGTGTCGTGATAGTTCGTGCAGAGCGATGCCGGCCCGGAAAGCCTGCTCCCCGATCTCGTCGAGAGAGAGACCCCGGACCACCAGGGTTCCGGGCCGACCGGACTCGACAACTCCACCCGCCGATTCCAGGGCAGTCTGGAGAGCCTCCGGCGAAGCGGCCCGGACCAGGGATTCGGATTGCTGCAGCTCGGCCAGCGAGCCCTGAGTTACCAATCGGCCCTGGTTGATGACGACGACATCGTCGGCGAGTTGTTCCACCTCGCCGAGTAGATGGCTGGAGACGAACACGGTGTTGCCGGCCGCGGCCCGCGACCGCAGCAGATTCCGCAGCGTGCGGATCCCTTGCGGATCCAGGCCGTTGCCCGGTTCATCGAGAACGAGCACCGGTGGATCACACAGCAGTGCGCCGGCAAGTCCCAGACGCTGTTTCATACCGAGCGAGTACGCACCGGCGCGCCGATTCGCCGCATAGCCGAGCTCCACGAGTTCGAGAACCTCGTCTACCCGTTCCAGCGGCGTGCCGGTGGCGTCGGCCAGAATCCGGAGATGGTTGCGCCCGCTTCGCCCGGGATGGAACGCATCGGCCTCGACGCTGGCGCCCACCGTTCCGGTGGGGTCGGGAAGCTCTCCATAGGAGAGCCCGCCGATGGTGGCCCTACCACCGTTCGGCGAAGCCAGACCGAGCAGGACCTTCATCGTTGTGGACTTGCCCGCACCGTTCGGTCCGAGAAAACCCGTCACGCGTCCTGGCTTGACGACGAAAGACAGGTCGTTGACGACCGGGGCACCGCCGTAGCTCTTGGTCACGTGTTCGATGGAGATTGGATACGCTCGAGCTGTGGGGCTGGTCATCTGGTCGGATAGCTGCTGCATTGCCTCTCCTTCTCCTAGGTGCGTGCCTTCAACATACGCACTTGAGGTGTGGCCGTCACCGGGTAATGGAGGGATTTCCGGCTCCGCCGTTTGGGGGAAGATTCCCGGTGCCGGCCGGACCGGTATCCGCCGATAGGCGGAGTCGGGTCAGAACCCGATGTCGCCGTCGCCGGGTTTGACCAGCCCGCTCTCATAGGCGAATGCGACCGCTTGGGCGCGGTTGTTGAGCCCGAGTTTGGTGAGAATGCTGGAGACGTGTGACTTGACGGTTGCCGGACCGACGAACAGGTCCTCTGCTATCTCGATGTTGCTCGCTCCTGCGGCAACGGCCATCAGGACCTCCCGCTCCCGGCCGGTGAGCCGGTCGAGACGAGAGACCACGGATGAATCGAGGGACGGCGGTGCCGCGAACCGGCTGATCAGCCGTCTCGTCACCGACGGCGCCAAGAGAGCTCCTCCATCGGCGATGGTGCGAACCGCCGCCACCAGATCCTCGGGCGAGATGTCCTTGAGGACGAACCCGCTGGCCCCTGCCCGGAGAGCGGCATACACGTACTCATCCGGATCGAAAGTCGTGAGGATCAACACCTTCACGGGCCAATCGGCGGAGTCGATGATCGCCCTGGTAGCAGTGAGGCCGTCCATCCCCGGCATGCGGATGTCCATCAGGATCACATCCGGGCGATGCTTGCGAGCGATCTCGACGGCAGCCGCTCCGTCGCCGACCTCTGCGACGACCTCGATGTCATCTTGGAGACCGAGCATCACCGCGAACCCACCGCGCACCAGAGCCTGATCATCGACGACGGCGACCCTGATGCTCACTGTTCTCCGATCGGCAATCGTGCAAGGACACAGAACCCGCCTCCGGGCCGTGGCCCGGCCTCGAAGGTCCCGCCCAGCAAGATAGCGCGCTCTCTCATCCCCACGATCCCCTGGCCCGATCCCGGCAAAGGACTTGTCGCCGCCCCCGTGTCCGTCACCTCAATGTCGAGGTGACCATCGGTTTCCTCTACACGCACCTGTGCCGCCGCGTCGACACCGCCGTGCTTGAGCACATTGGTGAGCGCTTCCTGAACGATGCGATACGCAAACAAATCAACCCTGACGGGAAGCTCGGACCGGACTTCTGCGGTCAGCGAGATGCTCATCCCGGTCTGTCTGAGTCGATCAACGAGTACTTGAACCTGGTTCAGGGCCGGCTGTGGACCAAGCTCGCCGGATGCCGACTCTGGACGAAGCACACCGAGAAGATGGCGGAGTTCGTCGAGTGCCCTGCGCCCGGCCCCCTCCACCGCACCAATGGCTTCCCGGGCCCGTTCAGGATCCTCTGCAACCACCAGCCGGGCGACCCCAGCCTGCACGGTCATCAGGCTCACGTTGTGTGCAACGACGTCGTGAAGCTCGCGCGCAATGGAGGCACGGGCATCGGCGATGACTTGCTGGGCCTCGGCGGCCCGCCTCCACTCCAGATGCTCGGCACGCTCCTGCGCCAAGCGGCGACGGATCCGAATCCAACGACCCACGTACCACGGCAGCGTCGTGACAACGAGTGCCGTGACCACGTCTGAGACGGGGTCGCCATCCGTCACCTGGATGAAACCGACAACGGCGAGGGAAACGGCCGGCGCCGCCAGGCTGATCCTCCCCTCCGGGAAGTACCGCCCAACCGCATACAGCGACACCAGGATGTGAAACACCGGATTGCCCGGAAACCCGAACGCCGTCCAGGCGATTGTCATTGCGAGTGCAACCCCCAACACCGTTGGGGGCCGGCTCCGTCGCCAGAACAGAGCCATGCTGCCCATGGCCAGCATGAAGAACCCGGCAACGGGAATCTTCGCGATGCTCGTCGCGTCCTGGGCAGCGACGTTCACGACGCTGGCTCCGAAGACAACGGCCGCCACGGCAACGTCCACCCCACGCGGAGAAAGACGCAAACGGGCGCCGGTCGCCCCGCCGCCCGGACCCTTCTGACTCGTCTCGCTATCGGCGCTGGAGAGGGGGTCGGTCATCGGTTGGATTCTCCAACGGCGCCACCGGAGCTGCGCGGCAACTGCGCGGTCAGGGCGATGACGTCAGACACCGCCATCTGCGACGGTGTCGGTGTTGTCGCCATGGTTGATCCTCTCACCCGGTGTCGGCTCCAGGTTACCGGCGTCGGTGAGGCCGGAGCGTCTGCCGGGCAGAGCAGGAGACGGTTTCTGCACGGCGGTGAAAGGCCGCCCGGACCGTCCGGACCAGGAGCAGGGGGCCGCCCTACCTCGGGTCCGTGTGCCTTCTCGATCACCCTGCGGGACGGCTCCAGATCAGCACATGAGCCGCCCACCCCGCAGCCGGAGACGGAGCCGACGGACAGGACATCGAGATCCAACGGTGAGATTGCCCTGCGCCGTGCCGGTCTCCCCGTCCTGCCCGGCCGTGCGTTGACTCCACGCCGGGCATCAGTCATACTGCTCTCACATGTCCGCAGCCACGAACGCCATCATTATCGACTGAGCGCATACCCACGCATCGGTATGCGCCCGAAACCCTTCGCCATCGCGAGGGGTTTTTCATTTGGGAGCCACAATGACACTCGAGATCTACGACACAACCTTGCGGGACGGGTCACAGCAGGAGGGCATCTCGCTCACCGTCGGCGACAAGCTGCGCATCGCCGGTCTACTCGACGATCTCGGCGTTCAATATGTGGAAGGCGGGTGGCCGGGCGCCAACCCGAAAGACGACGAGTTCTTCAGGAGGGCCCGATCGGAGTTGAACTTGTCCCGTTCCACACTGGTGGCATTCGGCTCGACGCGGCGGCCGCGCGGCTCCGTGGCCGATGATGCACAACTGGCCGCGCTGCTCGCAGCAGAGACCGAGGCGATCTGCATTGTCGGCAAGTCGTGGGACTACCACGTGCGGGAAGCGCTTCGAACCGACCTCGATGAGGGGGCCAGGATGGTGGGCGAGTCGATCGCGTTCCTGCGCGGACAGGACCGGCGGGTCTTCTTCGACGCCGAGCACTTCTTCGACGGGTACCGGGACAACCCGGGCTTTGCGCTCACGACACTGCGAGTTGCCCTGGAGGCCGGCGCCGAGCGACTCGTTTTGTGCGACACGAACGGAGGCACTCTCCCCCACCAGGTTCTCGATACCGTCGCAGCCGTGCAGCAGTCACTGCCGGAAGCACAGCTCGGTGTTCATTTCCACAATGACTCCGGAACTGCCGTAGCGTCCTCGCTCGCCTCGGTGCGGGCGGGAGTTCGCCAGGTGCAGGGCTGCATCAACGGATACGGCGAACGGACGGGCAACACCGATCTGTCGACCCTGATCCCGGACCTCGTTCTCAAGGAGGGCCTGGCCGTGCTGCCGGAGGGCCACCTGGAGATGCTCGGCCCGATCTCTCATCACGTGGCCGAGGTGGTCAACATCACCCTCGACCCTCATCGTCCCTATGTGGGAACGTCGGCATTCACACACAAGGCCGGGCTCCACACGTCTGCGCTGGCCCGCAAACCCGACGCATACGAGCACGCGGATCCGTCGCTGGTCGGCAACAGCACACGCATGGTTGTGTCCGAACTGGCCGGCAAGGCATCGATCGTGTCCAAAGCAGAGGAACTCGGACTGGAAATGGACGACGACCTGGCCCGGCGAGTGATCGACGTTGTGAAGGAGCGGGAACATCAGGGCTACCACTACGAGGCGGCCGACGGCTCATTCGAACTGCTGGTTCGGGGTCTGGCAGGGTGGAAACAGAGTTACTTCGAACTGGAGTCGTTCCGGGTGTTCACCGAAAGAAGAGCCAACGAAGAGGTAATCGCGGAAGCTACGGTGAAAGTGCTCGTCGATGGAGATCGAGTGGTGACCACCGGCGAGGGAGTCGGGCCCGTTCATGCTCTCGACCGGGCGATACGGGCCGCATTGCGCGGTCGATTCCCGGAGATCGACGGCCTGCGGCTGACCGACTACCGGGTGAGAGTCCTCGACTCATCCGACGGCACGGAGGCGTTTGTGCGAGTTCTGTTGGAGACCTCCGACCACGAAACCTCGTGGGGGACCATCGGCGTACACGAGAACGTGATCGAGGCGTCGTGGGAGGCCCTAACGGAAGGTCTGATAATCGGACTACTAAGACATTCCGCTCGATAGCCGGCCACGGTTCAGAAGGCTGCAGCGAACGAGCGGAACGTCTCCACCCGGGGATTGCCGGCAGTCGATGCCCTCCATACGGCCGAGAGAAGACGACGGGCAACCGGCGCCGGGCGGGCTTTCCGGAGAGGCTCGACCCCGGCTTCGGCCACTGCTTCGGGCAGAACCGCCCACCCGAAGCCGAGACCGACCATCTGGGTGAGAACGGCAGGATTGGCGCTCTCGAGGATGATGCGCGGCGTCCATCCCTCATCCACGAAGAACCGGTCGATGATCCTCCGGGTCCGGCTCGAAGCCGGATACATGACCCAGTCTCCGCCGGCCGGATCGCCTACCGCCGGACCATAGAGATACAGAGGTTCTTCCATGATCGCCTCTGATTCGAGGCGATCATCGATCACCGGACCCGTCACGAAGACGATGTCGTGCTCGAGCGTCCGCAGGCCGTCGAGCAAGGGCGTCGAAGGAGCCACCGTGAGTTGCAGCTCAACGTCGGGATGGGTGTCCCGGAAGGCGTGAATTGCATCAGGAAGGACGTAGAGACTGGCTGCATCGATCATGCCGACCCGCAAGCGGCCGTGGAGAGTGGACCCGGTTGCGTGGAGATCGGATCGCAGGTCGTCGGTGGTGCTGAGCAGTTGACGTGCGTAGGCGACGGCTTGGCGGCCCTCGTCCGTGAGTATCCGCCTGCGGCCAACGGCTTCGAAGAGACGCGCGTCCAAACGGCGCTCCAGTTCGTGCATCGATTGCGACAGGGCCGGCTGGCTGATGCCCAGGCGATCGGCGGCGTCCGTCCAATTCGTCGATCGGGCCACCTCAGTCAGATAGGCGAGCTGACGAAGCTGAATGCTGAGTTCGGGTGCTGTGATCTCCACGGTGAGATTATATAGACATTTCTTATGAATCTGACAAGCTTCATTGACTTGTCCTCAAATAGGCGAAGTCCATAAGCTGGCGACAGTTCCAGAACGAGGGAGAACACTTCATGGCAGCCCCAATCGACATCAAGCCGGCGGAAGGCAAGCTCGGCGTTCTGCTGCCCGGCATGGGAGCCGTCGCGACGACGTTCATCGCCGGGGTGCTGGCCGGCCGGAAGGGGCTCACGGAACTCCACGGATCGTTGACCCAGTCTGGCCGTATCCGGCTCGGCAAGCGCACCGAGCAGCGCAACCCGCTGATAAAGGACTTCGCCCCGCTGGCCGGCCTGGATGATCTCGTCTTCGGAGGCTGGGACCCGATCCCCGAGAACGCCTACGTCGCAGCGCTGACCGCCGGAGTGCTGGACGACCGCCAGCTCGAGCCGATCCGCGCCGAGATGGAAGCGATCGAGCCGATGACCGCCGTTTTCGACAAGGAATACGTACGGCTGCTCGACGGCACACACGTGAAGCAGGGCGAGAGCAAGCTGGACCTCGCTCAGCAGCTCATGGACGACATCGACCGGTTCAGGATCGACAACGGATGCGACCGCCTCGTCATGGTCTGGTGCGGCAGCACCGAGGTCTACCGTGAACCAGGAGCAGTTCACCAGAGCCTCGAAGCTTTCGAACACGGCCTGAAGACGAACGCCCCCGAGATCGCACCGAGCCAGATCTACGCATATGCGGCGCTGTCGATGGGAGTGCCGTACGCGAACGGCGCTCCGAACATCACGGTAGACACGCCCGCTCTCCTCGAACTCGCCCACCGGGAAGGGGTCCCGATCAGCGGCAAGGACTACAAGACCGGCCAGACCCTCATCAAGACGATCCTGGCACCGGGGCTCAAAGCGCGGATGCTCGGCGTTGACGGCTGGTTCTCGACCAACATTCTCGGCAACCGCGACGGGGAGGTTCTCGACGACCCCGGCAGCTTCCGCAGCAAGGAAGTCTCCAAGCTCGGCGCTCTTGAGCACATCTTCCAGCCGGAGCAGTATCCGGACCTCTACGGCGACCTGTACCACAAGGTCCGCATCAACTACTACCCGCCCCGCGGCGACAACAAAGAGGGCTGGGACAACATCGACATCTTCGGATGGATGGGGTATCCCATGCAGATCAAGGTGAACTTCCTGTGCCGCGACTCGATCCTCGCCGCGCCCCTGGTGCTGGACCTGGCGCTGCTCATGGACCTCGCGCAACGGGCAGGAAAGGCCGGGATCCAGGAGTGGCTGAGCTTCTACTTCAAGAGCCCGCAGTACGCCGAGGGCCTCTACCCGGAGCACGACCTGTTCATCCAGCAGACGAAGCTCAAGAACACCCTCCGCCATTGGATGGGTGAGGAACTCATCACCCACCTCGGGACCGAGTACTACGAGGACTAACCAGATCGTTTTCGCGCGACATTCAGCCCCGA